>DAOVLV010000008.1 GCA_030631085.1 Planctomycetales bacterium
AAGGCCCCGGCTACGTGCATGTCGCAGTGGGCCGATCGTTGGGACGATGGTGATGCGTCGCTGGGCTTCACGAGGTTCGATGTCTGTGGTGATGAAGTTGAATCTGCGTTTATTCCGTTGGAGCGAATCTCACAGGCTGAGGGTTATGGCCCAGGAGGGCACCCCAAGCCGGAGGCCAGAGATTATTCGATAGCGTGGGAAAAGTAATTGCCGGCCGGCGGAATAGCGCGCGTGTATTTTCATTTCGACGTTTTCTTTTTGAGATTGCGATGTTACAATCGCGTAAGAGCAGTTCACGCGATTGATTAAGGAATAATGCCATTATGAACGTCGCGATTCGCCTGGCTGATGAAGACATTTCTTTTATGGCTGACCGGATGAGACGGTGGGTGGATGGAATCCTTAGTCATGATTATCATCGTTACCACCCCGGCCAGGCGTGGAACCCTGCGATTAACCTTTACGAGGACGATACCGGTTTTCACCTGGTGGCTGATCTGGCGGGGATAGACCCGGAAGTCGTTGATTTGCGCGTGGAGAAGAACCGCCTGATCCTGCGTGGCCAGCGCCAGCCTCCGCGCCCGCCGAACCTTCCGAATAAGCAAACGTCGTCCTCCTTACGCCTGCATCACATGGAAATAGAGTACGGTTCGTTCATCAGAACAGTGGACCTGCCCGAAGAAATTAACGTCAATAAAATCGAAGCCGTTTATCGCAGCGGATTCCTATGGGTGAAAATGCCCAGAAAATAGTAATTGGTAATTGGTAAATAGTAATTAGTAAAAAAACCGACGCTCTGTTACCAATTACGAATTACCAATTACGAATCGACGAGTCAATATGAGTAAAAAAGAACCTGCCAAACCGAAGATAGTCGTGTCCGACAAGCCCGATTCGGTCATCAAACTGAGCGTCGAAGGGACAGGTCAGCCTGAAGATGAGTTGCAAGTGGTCATCCCCGACGTTGTACCCGTCATGGCGATACGCAACACGACGATATTTCCCGGAACGGTTCTGCCATTGGCTGTGGGACGAGAAAAATCCCGCCGACTTATCGACGATGTCCTGCCCGATGAAAAGGTGATCGTCCTTGTAACCCAACGCGACGAAAAGACCGAAGAGCCGTCGCCGAAGGAACTTTACGAGTACGGAACAGCCGTCGTCGTGCTGAAATTGTTACGGACCGGCCAAGACAGCCGGACGGTTATCGTCCACGGGCTTGTCCGTGTCCGCATCGAACAGTTCGTCCAGACAGACCCGTATTTCCGCGCTCGCGTTACGCCGATGAAGGATGAAGTCCCGCAGGGCAAAGAGATGGAGGCCCGTTTGCTGGACGTTCGCTCCAAGGCGCTGCGAATCGCGCAACTTTCCCCGAATGTTCCCGAAGAAGCGCAGGTCGTTATCAGCAGTATAGATCAGCCCGGCGCGCTGACGGATTTCCTGGCTGCGAATCTACCCCTGGAATTACCGAATAAGCAGAAACTGTTGGCAGAGACGGATGTCCTTCGCCGGATGGAAATTCTCCAGAAGTCCCTGCTGAACCAGGTGGAAGTCCTGGAATTAAGCGGGCAACTTCAGGAGCAGGTCCGCGCCAGCGTCGATAAAAGCCAGCGCGAATACTTCCTCCGCGAGCAACTCAAAGCCATTCAAAAAGAACTGGGACAGGTTGACGAGCAGGCCGGCGACGTCCAGGAACTTACCGAGAAGGTGGATTCCGCCGGTATGAACGAACCGGTCAAGGCTGAATGCGTCCGCCAACTCCACCGACTTGAGACGATACCAATAGCCAGCCCGGAATACTCCGTCATCCGCACCTATCTTGAGGTGATGACCGAACTGCCCTGGGCTAAAACCACCGAAGACAATCTGGACATTCGCCGGGCACGGCGGACACTCGACGAGGACCATTACGACCTCGATAAGGTCAAGAAGCGTATCCTGGAGTATCTTGCGGTCCGCCGGCTTGCGCCTGAATCCCGAGGCCCGATATTGTGCTTCGCAGGCCCGCCGGGGGTGGGTAAGACCTCGCTGGGAAAATCCATCGCGCGTGCTCTTGGGCGGAAGTTTATTCGTATGAGTCTCGGCGGGATGCGAGATGAGGCTGAACTCCGCGGGCACAGGCGAACGTATATCGGCGCAATGCCCGGACGAATCATCCAGGAGATCCGCAAAGCCGGTTCGGCCAATCCCGTTTTCATGCTGGATGAACTGGACAAGGTCGGGATGGACTTCCGAGGCGATCCGACGTCGGCCTTGCTGGAGGTACTGGACCCCGCCCAGAATTTCAGTTTCCAGGACCACTACCTCAACGTCCCGTTCGACTTGTCCAAAGTAATGTTCATCGCCACAGCCAATATCATGTCCCCCGTCCCGCCGGCGCTGCGGGACCGCATGGAAGTAATTGAAATCTCCGGATATACGATTAATGAAAAGTTGCTTATCGCCCGGAATTACCTCTTGCCGAGGCAGTTGACAGAGAACGGCCTGGTCGATAGGGGCGTGAGGTTCAGCGCCGCTGCGTTGAGGGAAATTATCACCCGCTACACCCGCGAGGCCGGTGTGCGCGAACTTGAGCGACAGATCGGAGCCATTTGCCGAGGCCTGGCCGTTCGGGCTGCCAAAGGCGGCTTGCGAAAAAAGACCATCGGCGAAAAGGATGTCGGTAAGTTCCTTGGCACGGTGATTTACGAAAGCGAAATCGCCCAGCGGACCTCGGTTCCTGGCGTTGCGACCGGACTGGCGTTCACGCCTTATGGCGGCGAGATAATTTTTATCGAAGCCACCGCGTATCCGGGAAAGGGGCAATTGCTGCTGACGGGGCAGATCGGCGACGTGATGAAAGAATCCGCCCAGGCGGCATTGAGCCTGATAAGGAGCCAATCGGCGAAATTCGGAATCGACGCGTCGATTTTCCCGAAGATAGACGTTCACGTTCACGTACCGGCAGGGGCGGTTCCCAAAGACGGGCCTAGCGCAGGGGTGTCAATCGCCACAGCCATTGTTTCGCTTCTGCTGAATCGTTCGGTGCGGTCCGATGTGGCGATGACCGGGGAGATTACGTTGCGAGGCCTGGTGCTTCCGGTGGGGGGGATTAAGGAGAAGGTACTCGCTGCCGTTCGCGCGGGTATAAAAACGGTCATTATTCCGGCTCGGAACCGCAGGCATATAAAGGATATACCCGCCGAGGTCCGAAAGCATCTGAAG
The DNA here is from genome assembly GCA_030631085.1 of Planctomycetales bacterium. Classification (GTDB taxonomy): domain Bacteria; phylum Planctomycetota; class Phycisphaerae; order SM23-33; family SM23-33; genus JAUWNJ01. The sequence goes on from DAOVLV010000008.1 coordinate 3,205, forward strand.
ATCGTTACAGCCGGGGTGATTGACGACGTATTGTCTGCTGCACTGGACGACGGAAAGTAAAAAAACAAAAAAAAAGCAGGCATTGCATTATGCTGGGGCTGTTGGGTAGAATACGCTTGTAACGGAAAATTACTTTTAGGGAGATACGGCATGTCGAAGACAATGGGATTTCGCAATTCTGGTAAGTTGGACCTTGGCGGTAAAAATATGGAGTATATATTGGCCGGAGCATTGTTACTTATCATTATTGTAGCGGTGGTTTTATCTGTCGGAGGGATTCAGTGCGGCGGCGGAACAGCCGGACCTGGGGGCAAGCCAATGTTCAAGTGCGTCGAGTGCAAGAAGGAATGGGAAATAGAACCGGAGGAGGCGAGTAAATTCAACAGGGAGATGGAGAGGGATACGGGGAGGGAGAGGGGCGATACGCCCATAGGATGGGATTGTCCCAAGTGCAATAAGGAAGGCTGTGTCTTCTTGATGATCCAGTGTCCGAAGTGCAAGAAATACTTTCTTTCCAAACGCTATACGGACACTGCCGCCTTTGTCAAGGCCGGGCGCAGGGACATCTGTCCTGAGTGCGATACGGACGTGCACGAATGGTATAAGGAACATCGCAGGCGCTGACACGCCGCATCCGCTTCGCATCAGATGGGATTGACTCACCAGCAGAAACCGTGGATCGCCGCACGAGAATTTGTCTCCTCATTATCGTACTGGGCTTGACTAATTTCCTTGCCTATGCCGTGGTGTATATATCTATCGACGGCGATGCGATGAATGGTTATGTCCGATACGATGTAGTGGATGGACGTAAAGTTCCGCGTTACTATCTTGTCAAGCACGGCATACCTGACGAGGTCTCCCGCGCCACGTGGATATACTCCGCCGTTCACAGTATCAGCATATGGATTACCGTCGGCGCGGTGCTGTTGAGCATGTTGACGCTGGCCAAGGATCGGATTATCTCCTCGATGCGAAGCAGTATCGTCCGTGGAAGGACGTTCATCACCATACTCGCGACGGTTGTTACGCTCATATCCCTGGCCGTTACTATGTGGTTCCTCCTTTACATGATTCGCCACCTGGCCAGCCCGGCTCCGTTATGACTTCCGCCGCCGAGGAAATTCTCGCTCCGGGCGGTCCGGTCGCATCGGTCTTGGACAATTACGAGCGCCGCGAGGAGCAGTTGACGATGGCCTGCGCGGTCGAGGCGGCATTCGCCGACAGCGAGCACCTCATGGTCGAAGCGGGCACCGGCGTCGGGAAAAGTTTCGCATATCTCGTCCCAGCCATAATTGCCGTCAAAAACGAACAGCGAATAATCGTTTCAACCTACACAATCGCGCTGCAGGAACAACTCATCGGTAAGGACCTGCCGTTCCTCCACGAACACCTGTCAATACCTTTCAAAGCCGTTCTGGGCAAAGGGCGAAATAACTATCTATGCCTCCGCCGGCTTGACATGACCCGACGACGGGCGGGAAAAATATTCTCCTCCCATCGGGATATCGCCCAATTATCCCGCCTGGATGAATGGGCGAGTTCGGGCGCCGGCGGTTCGAGGCAGGACATTACCTTTACCGTATCGGATTTCATATGGTCTCGCGTCCGCGCCGAAGCGGGTTCCTGCCCCGGACGCAAATGCCCGTTCTTCGAGCGGTGCTGCTTTCACGCCGCCCGACGGGAAATGCGAAAGGCCGATATCCTGATTGTCAACCACGCGATGCTGTTCTCGGACCTGGCGCTTCGCATGAGGCGGAACAAGGAAAATTCACAGGTCGAACTGCTCGGCGAATACGACCTGCTAGTCCTCGATGAGGCCCACACGCTCGAAACCGTCGCATCGGACCATTTTGGCGCATCGGTAAGTAGCGGGTCGGTCCATTCGTTGTTGCGGGAGTTATTTAATGATCGCACCGGACGCGGGTTGCTGGCGATGATTGACGCCGACGATGCGATTGCGTCCGTTACTGCCGCTGTTCGTTCTGCCGATGCTTTCTTCGGATCGCTGACGAGCACCATGCCACCGGTAATAGCGCCGAACGGGCGAATTACGGAATGCAACGCCCTTACCAACACGCTTTCGCCGTCCCTGATAACACTGGCTGGTGGACTTATCGACCTCGGAAAGAGAATCAAGGACTCTGCTGCTCGCATGGAATTGCTGGGTTATCAGCGTCGTCTTTGCGAGATGTCCGAGACGGTCGATGCTCTCGTCGCGCAAAAATATCCCGATTCCGCTTATTGGCGGACCGTCGGGACCGGCGGCAGATACGTTGCTCTTTCCTGCGCTCCGATTAATGTGGCGCCGATTCTCAAATCCGCCCTGTTCGAGACGGTCAATTCCGTTGTGCTGACCTCGGCGACGCTGACGACGGGGCGGGCGGGGGTGGCGGGGTTCGACTACATTCGAAGCCGGCTTGGCGCTGAAGACGTGCGCGAGTTGAGGCTTGACAGTCCGTTCGATTTCCGCCGGCAGGCCAGGTTGTATATCGAAACCGGGCTTGGGAATCCGAACAGGCTCGACGAGTTTTTATCACCGGCGTGTCGGGCAATTGAGCATTACGTCGCCATGAGCGGTGGGCGCTGCTTTGTGCTGTTCACTTCTTATCGGATGCTCCAGGCCGCTGCCGACGCCCTTGACGAATTCGCCGGGCGCGAGGGATATACTCTGCTTATCCAGGGCGGTCCGTTACCGAGATCGGTCATGCTCAAGGAGTTTCGCAGCGGGCATAAATGTATCCTTCTTGGGACGTCGAGTTTCTGGCAGGGTGTTGATGTCGCCGGCGAGGCGCTATCGAACGTTATCATCACGAAACTACCATTCGCCGTACCGGACTCGCCGCTTATCGAAGCCAGGATCGACGCAATCCGCGCCGACGGGGGAAATCCGTTCGGGGATTATCAGTTACCCGAAGCCGTCATCCGGTTCAAGCAGGGTTTTGGTCGGCTTATCCGTTCGGGAAGCGATACCGGGTTCGTCGTCTGCCTGGACCATCGCATCAAAACCAAGTCATACGGCCGGCAGTTCATCGCCGCTCTTCCCGACGTCGAAATCATCCAGGATGCTTCGGCGCAACCTGGCATTGGGCATTAGGCATTTGGCATTGGTGGCACTGGGTTTGTGAAGGCATATTTGCTGTTTAATCTCACGATTCAATAAAAAATCGCAGAATTATAAAGACTTCGCCGTGCAGTTACCCTCGACCACCAATGCCTGATGCCAAATGCCTAATGCCATTATTTTATTCTCAATCTTGTACCTTCGGGTGAGATTAAAAGAATACGGGCGAACCCAAACGCTGGGTCCGCCCGCTTTGGAACTATAAACCGACAGATAATGCTCGTTTATGATCTGCGGCCCTTCGACTTCGCTCAGGACCTGCGTCGGTGAAGCAGCATTCCCAGACCGCCGACGCCGAGCAGTGCCAGCGTTACAGGTTCGGGAATCGGAGCCATACCGATCAGTACGTTCTGTTCGCTGTCGCTGTGCAGAACGGTTAGGTCCCATTGTGGGGTATATGTGCTCGGCAGTGCAGCAAGCATAACATTAGCGGCTGTGAGAACGTCGGCGTTATTGCTTATGCTGAAGTATCCGCTGCCGGCGTCGAATGTCCCATCCGTCTCGTTAACGACTTCCCAGATGCAAACGGCGAGTGCGGCTGCTTCTGTCTTGGTGCTTACACTGTCCGAGTAGGTCTCGAACAGGAACGCCATCATGTCGCCGTTATTAAAATTCTCGATACTCCACTCTTCGACTTCGACGGTATCAGCATAACGTGCGATATCCATGCGGTATCCCATGTAATCTTCGCCCTGGTAGGTAACGTCCACCTGACCGATGTTGATCGTCTTACCATCGACGGACGTTCCGCTTGCGTGGACTTTAACGGGGTTCTTCAGACCCATACCGTTGTAGGTCATAACGTCGGCTGATGCGACCGATGCGGTCAGGAACATCCCCAGAGCAGCCACAATAATAAGAGTCTTATATTTCATCGTCTCGCCTTCTTCGGCCAGAGCGGTTTCAGGCAGAACTCAACTCCAAGGCTTGCCTGACGGAAAGATCAGATTCCTCATGTCTTTTATTGAACCGTCCGACCATCCACCCTGTCGAGCGGTTCAATTGCAACCTACGATTCACTTTCGGGATGGGCAAATCGGGGAAGAAGAAGAAAAGATAGCGGGATTACAGGGATTACAGGGATTACAGGATTATAGGATTATAGGGATTTGGTTTCTTTTAGTTTCTTTTAGTAAAATCAAAATCCCTGAAATCCAGTAATCCCTGTAATCCTGCTATCTCTTTTTTTATGGAACATCCGGTGTTGTTGTGCGTCAAAGACTATAGAAAGGAGATGTGTTATGAAGGTCAAGGCAATTGCGATAGTTATAACGGCGGTTCTGCTGGTTGTGAGTCAGGCGGTACTGGCTGACGGGATGATCGTACCGGTCAGGCCCGATCTGCCCGTTCGAGGCCACTGGTCGGTGAAATACCATCACGTCAAGGTAATGGTCCGCGACCAGGTCGCATCGGTCCACATCACACAGGAATTCGTCAACAACTCGCGCGGCGACATCGAAGTCGAATACCTCTTCCCAATCCCGCCCGGAGCCGCCATTGATTCAATGACAATGGTCGTCGATGGGAAGGAACTGACGGGTAAGTTGATGGAGGCAAAGGAGGCGCGGAAGATTTACGAGGAGATCGTCCGGCAGAAGAAAGACCCCGCCCTTCTGGAGTACATGGGTTCGGGGCTGTACCGCACGCGGGCATTCCCGCTACAGCGAGGAAAACCCGCAAAGGTAATCGTTACATACAAAACAGTCTGCAAAAAGGACTATGACCTCGTCGAGGTCTTCTACCCGCTCAATACCGAAAAGTTTTCAGCCCGAAAGATTGACGACGTGAAGGTAACGGTCGATATCAAGGCCAAGGCTGACATTACGGCGATCTATTCGCCGACGCACGACCTGAACGTCAAGCGTAAGGGTAAGAGGCACGTCGTGGCTACTTATCACATCAAGAACGCCATTCCCGACACAGATTTTCTGGTCTATTACAAGGCTGCCGACGAGAAGATAGGCGCGACCGTCCTGACCCATCGTCCCGACAAGGACAAAGACGGTTATTTTATGGTTCTGGTCTCGCCTAACCCCGGCCTGGCCGGTAAGGCGGCGGGGTCGAAAGATATTGTTATCGCCCTGGACCGCAGCGGCTCAATGTCAACTCACAATAAGATTGAACAGGCTAAGGAGGCATTGCAATACGTTCTGGGCAACCTCGGCGAAGAAGACCGCTTCAACGTGGTAACGTTTTCCGACTCGGTCGATACGTTTTTCCCGAAGATGGTCGATGCGACGAAGAAGAACGTCTCCGAGGCATTGGAGATGCTCGACCGTATCGAGGCCACCGGCGGAACCGCGCTGTCAAAGGCGGTCAATACCTCGCTGGAGATGTTCGGCGAATCCGAAAGACCTAAATACGTGCTGTTCCTGACCGACGGCCTGCCGACTATCGGCGAGCGCGACGAAGGGACGATAATCAAGGCCTCTAAAAAGGCCAACGAGCACAAGGCCAGGCTGTTCGCGTTTGGTGTCGGTTACAAGGTCAACGTCAAACTGATTGACAACCTTGTCCGCGCCAATCGCGGCGTCAGCGATTACGTGAAGGAAAAAGAGCCGCTGGAGGCGAAAATCTCCAGCCTGTACAACAAGATAAAACATCCTGTGATGACCGACCTGAAGGTGTCCTTCGCCGGCGTCAAAACGACAATGACGTATCCGAGGGAACTTCCCGACCTGTTCGACGGCGGGCAGATTCTGATGGTAGGCCGATACAACGACGGCGGAAAAACCACGCTGGAAGTGGCTGGGAAACTCCAGGGCAAAAAGAAGAATTTTAAGTACAAAGTCGCAATGGCTAAGTTGAGCGAGTCCAACAGAAACGTCTTTGTCGAGCGGCTTTGGGCGGTGCGGCGCGTAGGATTCCTGCTGGATGAGATTCAACTTAACGGCGAGAGCAAGGAGGTCGTCGATGAACTCGTCAAAATCAGCAAGAAGTACGGGATAATGACGCCGTACACGTCGTTCCTTGCCGATGAATCCGTGAACCTGGCCAAGAGTACCGAAATCCACGGCAGGATGAGAAGAAGTGCCCATCGGCTGGCCAAGAGCGAGACCGGCGTAGGCGGGCAGAGGGATGCTATGAGTCGCAGGCAACTTAACGATGCGACGCGAGCGCCGGCGTCAAGCGGAGTACGGTATGATCAAAGTGTCGCGCAATATGGCTACAGCGACGACAAAGCCTACAAAGCGGGAAAGAAATCGCGGATTTCCAATGTCCAGAACGTCGGCGACCAAACGCTTTATCGCCGTGGAAAGGTCTGGCTGGCGCCGGGGACCGAGAAACTCGACCTGAAAAAGGACGCCGACAAAATTAAGGAAATCGAACGGTTCAGCAAGAAGTATTTCGAACTGGTCCGCATCAATACGATTGAGCAGAACCAGGTCTTCGCTTCCCAGCGAGCGGGCGAGGAACTCGTCATCAACCTGCGAGGACAGGCGTATCGGATACGCTGAAGCGGGCACTGGGCATTTGGCATTAGGCATTGGTCGTAAGAGAGTCATTGCGCGTCCTGCCTTTATAATTGTGAGATTTTATTGAAATGTGAAATTAAACAGAGAAAAACCTTCACTAACCCTGTGCTGCCAATGCCGAATGCCTAATGCCGAATGACCTTAAGTATATTCGCGACGATAGTTTCGGTGGCGGGTTTGTAGAGGCTTTGGGCGTTTTTGCGAAGTGATTCGGCTTCGGCGGGCGAGTCGATCAGCCGGCGGACCTGGGCGACGACCTCGTCGCTCGTCGGGGCAATGACGGCAGCGCCTCGGCGGGCGAGCAGTTCGGCGTTGGCTGCCTCCTGACCCGGAACAGGTTTGGTCAGCACCATGGCTGTACCTGAAGCGATACATTCCGACGTCATCAACCCCCCGGCTTTGGTTACCATCACGTCGGCGATGCCGGCAAGTTCATTCAGGCGGTCGGTCATCGGTACCGGCGTCAGTCGCTCCGGCGACTCGGGCATCTGCGACAACTGGGCGAGGAGTTTCTTGTTGGACCCTGCAAGTGCGATCACGTGAGCGTTTGTTTCGGCGATGAGTTTGCGGGCGATCCGCCTGATCGGTCCGACGGTGAAATACGCTCCGCCGCTCACCAGGACAATCGGACCGTCAGCCGGTAACGACCACTCGCGGCGGATCTTGTCCTTGTCAGTCCGGTGAGTCCATTTCGGATGGACGGGGATGCCGCTGACGGTGATTCGCTCCGGTTCGACGTCCCATCCCTGCAATTCGCCGCTGACGTGGTCGTTGGCGACGAACCATCGCTCGACGTTTTCGGAATACCAGAAGCGGTGCGCCTCGTTGTCGGTGATAACGGCCAGCATTTTAGCATCGGTTACACCTTCTCGGATAAGCCGTCCGATCGTCGGCATCGCCAGGTAGTGCGTCGCCATTATCAGCGTCGGTTGTTTTCGGAGCAGGTACTCCCGCAGCTTTGCGAGTACTCGAAACTCCATCGCCAGTCGCAGTCGTTCGGAGATGTTGCGATGGGCGGTTTTTGGGCGATTGTTGAGGCCATAACCAAACCCGTACAGGCGGGGGAATTTCGTAACCATCGTCTCGTACCCGCCGGCATAGAAGCAGCGAAACCACCACGGGACATATTCCAACGCATCGAGAAACTCCGTCTGGAGCGACGGCGCTTCTGCCTTCAGTCCGGTAATAAGGGCGGCTGCGGCTTGGTTGTGCCCGGCTCCGACCGATGAACTGACAAAAAGTACACGATTTGGGTTCACGGTCTTTCTATACTCCGCTTCGGCATTGTGGTGGTTTGTTTCCTTCCTTCTATCCAGGCCAGATGCTGCTCCGCCGAGATACGATATGGGTTGTCCTGTGCGCTTTTGACGATTCTGAAGTAATGTCCAGCCGGTTTCAAATTCATTTTGGACCACGCCGGCGTTCCTTCCAGGCGAAGGGCGAGTCGTCCCAGTTCGTAATTTGCGACGATGGCGGCGTCGTTGATTTCGCCGGCCAGTTCTGAAAGTTGCTTCGCGCGGTCGTTTTCGTTTTTTTCGGCGAGCGTTGCTGTGAGAAGGAAGTTATCGGACAGGTTCGTGTCCTTGTAACCTTTGGCCAGTTCTCGCAGTTCGCTGCTTTTGGTTCCGACGAAAGGCCAGCGCTTCATGTAATCCCTGAAGGCGTCGGTGTTTTTGGAATTGTCGTCGCGGACTTCGTTTATTTCCATCAGCCAGATAATATTGTCGGTTTCTGCGAGAACTTTTCGGTAATACTCCTTTGACGGAAGCGAATTTTTTCGAATAAACACGCCGACCGGTCCTGCCGGCGGGTTCGGGTCTTGTTGTCCCATATGTGTCGTAAGCAGTGTTTGAGCGACACGCAGGTGTTCCCGCGCTCTTTGGAGACTTCGCCCTTCGCGGAGAGCCTGAATCCCCAATCGCTGGTGTGCGACAAACGTTTGTGGGCAGCGCGGGTAACGCTCGGTCAGGTCGCTCCACGCACCCTGCGATTCTGCGGACGGACCGGCATAACGATACCTGATTATGCCGACCCCGATCGCCTGTTTGTCGATTCGAATGTCCTTCGCCGTCGCCATAATCCACATCACAGCGGCAGATCGAGCGCTGTCGGGATGTCGCTTGATAAACCGTTGGCACTCAGCCATTAGTGTCGTTCGCTGCTGTTCGAGGTCCACCCGCGCACGTGCCAGCATGGTCAGCGCCGCTTTGGAGGCCGCAACGGCTTGCTGCGAAGCGGGGCTGGAGGCGGGTTGCGAAGCGGGGCGGGTCGATGCCGGTAAAGACGTAATCCTGACCGGATAAGATATATCTTTCACTACGGCTTGACGGAGTTCGCCGAAGTCCGACGGGGCGAAAAACGCCTCTCCGGGACCGACGCGAGCAGTCAAAAGAGCGTAGTCGAGTTCATCGACGCCGATCTTCTCGGAGAATACCCATACCGGTACGGAAAGGAGGACGAGAATTACAGGCCAGATTATTCCGGGTCTGAACCGCATAAGTTTCGCCAGGAACGACACGACCGCACCGGCCAAAACCGCCGTTATCAGTGTCAGGATTAAAATCAGGCTCACCGAAAGCCCCTGAAGCGGAAGCAGCAGCGTCTCGTCGCCGCCGGTGAAAAAATAAAAGTACACAGCCACCGGCGCAAGCCCCGCAAGCAGCGCTACCAGCGGAAGGTCTCGCCGCAGCCCTGTCTGTCCGGCAAGGATGCACCCGACCGCCAGGAAGGCCGCCAGAAGTGGAGCGTGGGCGATTACGGCAACAGTCAGGATAAATAACGCCGCAATGCTCTGGCGATACAACAAAGCCACCATAACCGGGACGAAAACCACCGCCGCTATCAGCAAACCGGTAACGAGTATCATCCAGGGATATTCAAAAATGCTCAATGGGTGCAGGAGCACCTCGCTGAGCGGCGACGCCAGAGCGGACCTGTAACTGTGCAGCGAAAAGTCAAACCAACACCCAGTCGAAAGGTAATACAGGAATGCGCTAACGAATACATAGCCGACAAGGTCAACGATTATGAAGAAGACCGTGCGGAAGATAGAACTGCGACGCAGCAAAGGCCTGGACTTTCTGCGGCGCCGGTTTGTAATCTGTGAATTTGCGGTCTGTGCCATGCTCACATTCCGGCTCTGATGTCAGGGGCAAAGTTCATGCAACCATTGTAAATCTGATTTGCGTATAATACCTAACGAAATAACAAATGCTGTAATTGGTAATTAGTAATCCGGTTTGTCCGCCGAAACTATGGCGAAGGCGAGTCAGTCCTTCAGCACCGTCTCGATCTCTTTGAGATGGTCGAGGACCCAATGGACCTTCCGCCGGATCATCTGGAGGAAGCCGAAGCCCTGCATGCGTCCGAACGAGCCGGTCGCGGCGATTGGGAGAACGGATTCGGCGATCATCGCCTCGCACATGAGGAAGGGAATGACCTGGAGTTCGGCCTTGGAGATTACGTTGACCGAGTCGTACCCGAGCAGAAACCGTTTCAGGCGGGTCTGGTCGGGATAGTCAGGCCAATCGGAGGGATCTTCCGACCCGCCGATGATGGAGAACTGTATCGCTCCGTTTGCCAGATCGATGACCCGTTGCTGGAGTCGTGCGGTATCGTAGTCAATAACGGCTGCGACGAGATTGTCGCGGAAGAGCATGTTACCCGGATGCCAGTCGCCGTGGACGATCTGGGCGGGCCAGTCTTTCAGACCGGCCTTGTTGGCCTTGACCGTACAGCGAAGATAGGCCTGCTCAAGGTATTTTACCGTATCCATCACCACGCTCGGTTCGGGCCTGGCGTCCAGCGGTAGCGATGTGGTCGTATTGAGAATGGCTTCGCCGACGGCGCTTGCGCCGTGGTAGCTACCTTTCGGCGGGTGGTAATCGCCCTGGAAATTCGCAAGTAGTTTATGATACAGGCCGAGGATGCGCCCGGCGTCGAACGTTGCTTCAAGCGAACCGTTGTAACCTTTCCCCCGGACGAACTCGAACATTTCGTATATCCGCTCGCCCAGAACGAGCATTGAATTATTGTCCGGGCGGGTGCCTATCAGGTGGGGCAGGGGAAAATTTTCGCCGGCGAGGTGAAGTTGTATCTGGTGGGTGAAGGCGACCTTTTTGATGTCGTCTTTACCGTGGGCGCGACGCTTGAAAAGCAGGCGACCTCGCTTCTCGCTCTCAAAGACCACCTTCGGCGACCGTCGTGAGCCGCGAGGAAAATCCTGCACAGAGCGAATTATGCCGAGGTCGTAGTGGCTCAAACACGTAGCCAACTCCACCGCGTCAAAAGTTTTGCGTTCCATGCTGTTCATGTCCGGTCAAAACGAATAATACAAGTCTGTGCATCGGTGTCAATGATACTCGTTCAAAACCAAAATGACCAATGATGAAAAGAGGTTGGGTAAAGTCGTTAGACATTGGGCATTGGGCGTTGATTGGTTATTGGTCATTAGAAACGGTTTTGGGCTTGTCTGATCCTTTATCGAATCGCTATAATCAGGCCGTTGGGGTCTTGCGAGTCAGGAGTATTTCAATGACTATGAACCGAACGATGTTGCGAGTTATCATTGCCGTTGTCGTCGCACAAATGTCCGCACTTCCTGCCCTGGCGGGCAAGCCTGTTTTTCCCGGAAAGATATGGCGTGATGCGACGCCCGAGTCCCAGGGCGTCGATTCGACCAAACTCAACGAGGCTATGGCCTATCTGGCCGGCAAGTGCGGAAAGCATCGAACAACCCAGGCCGTCGTAATCCGCAACGGATACAGGATATGGAAAGGGTCCGATGCCGATAATCGGCACAACGTCTGGTCCTGCGGCAAGAGCTTTACCAGCACCGTCCTGGGATTGCTGATCGATGACGGTAAATGCACGCTGGAGACACTTGCCAGGGATTACGTTCCCAAACTGGCCAAGCAATACTCAGGGGTAAAACTGCGGCACTTCGCGACGATGACTTCGGGGTACGACGCTGTCGGGGGCGATCAGAGCCGGACCCCGTTCGTTCCCGCCAAGCCCCTGTTCAAACCCGGCGCGAAGTTCCAGTATTGGGACTCGGCGATGAACCAGTTCGCCAACACGCTGACACGTATCGCCAAAGAGCCGATCAGGGACCTGTTCAAGCGGCGGATTGCCGACCCGGTCGGCATGAAAAACTGGAAATGGGGAGATTGGGGTACTATCGGTGGGCTGCTCGTCAACGGTGGAGCCGGAAATAAGGGAAAGGGATTGCACATCTCCGCCAACGACATGGCCCGCTTCGGTCTGCTCTTCCTCAACCGGGGCAACTGGAACGGCCGGCAACTTATCA
>DAOVLV010000340.1 GCA_030631085.1 Planctomycetales bacterium
CAGTTTGAACGCGCCGCTCACCCATATTCCCCGCTGCTCCGGCGTGAGACGATCCTGTCGTGCGTGAATCGCCTCCCAGGCATAAACGCGAACGATTCGCGTCTTGTCGCAGGTCATCACCTCCATCAGCATCTCGGTGGTTCGCGGGTCGTCTATGCGCGCCAGGCTGATAACGGCCATTGTTCGCGACATCCAGTCCTTGCTCTTGAGGTGCTTACCGTACATTTCGAGGTAATACTTGATGAACCGCTCAATTCCGGCGGCCTTTCGGGATGCTTTTGTCGAAGCCGGTTGAGTCGCCGCAGGCTGGGTGGCCGAATCCGACACACTCGATGCGGGAAAAACTAAAAGCAGCGCGCACGCAACGACCAGAACCACGCTGATAATACTTTTGCGTGATGAAGAAATCTGCTGCATGGTTTCGATCTCCATCCTGCTCCTTAGTTTCGGGCGGGAATTATAGTACACCTCAATTATACCCGATTGTCAACCGCCATTCAGGATTGGATTTACACTGAGAGGTGGGCGGAGATCGTCGTAAAACCGCGCGTAACCGACAGACATATACGGTACGAGGAAAATATAACCTATCCCGAAGGTTAATAAACACAATAAACTCCAGCAGAGATACCGCATACCCAGACAAAACAGTTTCCACTTGTACCCACGCATTATCTCCCTGCTCCTGCGAATGGCCTCCAGCGGGCCCAGGGCAGGATCGTCGGCGAGGAGGTAGAATGTCTGTGAATATGCCAAGGCCGCGATGATGCCGGGAATGATCAACAATAACATCCAGAGGAAAACAAAGACCGTCATCAGCAAATACGCGGCAAGCGCGTTTCCGAAGTTCTTAAATCCGGCGAAGAGCATACCGATCTCAGGCTGACCGGCGCGGATAAATGTAAGGAAGAAGATAACCATTCCGAGTTGTAACGGCCCGGAGAGGATCAGAGTAGCGATATTGGACCCAATCGCGCCTACGCCGATATTGACAAGGTAAAACAATACACAAAAGCCAATCGCAAGCCCCCATCGCCCCCGCAGAACTTCCCTTGCCTGTGCGTTCAGTTCCCAGTTCGGCGTCTGACCACCTGTACCGCCGGATGGAGACACTTTCACACCGGAAACCTGCACGGAAGGTGGACCTGCGACGTCGAACAGTCCGGGCACGGACCCTGCCGCTGTCCATTCGTCCATACCGTCGGCCCATACCATGTCCGCCGGGCGGATTCTACCTTGGCGAATCCACGCCCGAAGGTCCTCTTCAGACACCGGGCCGTACTTCTGCCCGCCGATTAAACAGTGCCATTGCCTCATTTTTGACCTATCCTATATACTACCGGGAAGTTACAGCATACGGGCATCAATGTCAATTAATTGAGAAGGTTTCACTGATTGCGGATTTTCCCTGCTTCCGGAAAAAGCATCGCACCCGACGTCAAAAAAGCCCAGCCATTCGAATGGCTGGGCTTCTAACAGACAATTCGTGCAACTTGTCCCGTCTGTTGGGATTCGTGTTACATCTCCAACGGGCTGACGTAATCGCCCTTTTCGGCCTGGAGCGCCTCCAGACGTTGCCGCTGGGCTGCGAATGTCTCGAAGATAATCTCCGGCGTGTCGTCAATATCCCTGTAAATCTTCTCGATACGCTCCAGTTTGGCGAGGTTCTCCGGAATGCGGAGTTTGAACTGCTCAACGTAGTCAGCCTCGGTGAAATCCTTATCGAGAACCTCGGCGAATAGCCGTTGGAGGTCTTCGTATTTCGGGATAAGCCCGGTCGGCGTCTCGATAACATCGACATCGCCGGCCGCTCGCAGTTCAGCCCACTTGACCCAGACGCCCTTGTCCAGCATGCCGTTGAGGTATTTTCCGTCGGAATCCCTGAGGAAATAATTGACGCCGAAGATCGGCGGGGCCTTTTCAAGCGACGCGCCGAAATCGAGGTTGTTCTGGATGTACTTGCCAAGCGGGACGGCTACGAAGTCCATATTGCTCATAAGGTTGAACTTTCGGACGCCTTCTGCCCCAAGTGTGGCCGAGGTGCTCTCGCTTTCAAGTGAGGCTGCGATCGTGATGATACCGTGCGCCCAGTCGAACGCCTGCTGGACGGGAACGCAGGTGTCGCTGTCGCGCCCGCCGTAAATAATCCCACCGACAACCACGCCGGCAGGGTCGTTCAGCGCCTCATCGACATTCGCCAGCCGAGCAAGGTTGACCGTATATCGGGCGTTCATGTGCGAAGCGGTGATTCCCTTACCGTCGGCGTCTTTGGCCCCGGCCTTCCAGTCGCCGCTGTGGTTGTAACCTGATTTCGGTAATTCGCTGCCCATACCGAGCCAGTGCGGTTTCTTATCCGTGATAAGGACGTTGGAGAAAATTACCTCGCCGGGTTTTGTCAGAACGTCGTGAATGACAGGGTCGTCGGTTGGATTGACGTCGCGGATGATTCCGAAAATACCGGCTTCGACGTTGACGGCGCGAGCCGCTCCGTCGATATTGCGGAAGTAGGCGATGTCGTCGCCGACGATGCTCTCTCCCGGTAGCATTGCCGTGGAGGTTTTTCCGCAGGCGGACGGGAAAGCGCCGGTAAAATAGGTCTTCCTGCCGCCAGGCCCGTGGACGCCCATGACAAACATGTGCTCTGCCAGCCATCCTTCGCGGTCGGCTTTGCGAATCGCCAGGCGGAGGGCGAGTTTCTTCAGGCCTATGGTATTTCCGGCGTATTGCGAGTTTGACGTATAGACCGTCTCGTCCTCGATGTCGATATAGACCCGCCGATTGTCGATGTCGGACGACGTATTGTTATCCGCCAGCCGTCCTGCACTGTGCAGGAAACGGAAGAATTCGCTGCTGTCGCCGTTCCGCTTGAACTGCTCGTAGCCGTTGCGATACAGTAAATCCTCGCTGTGGGCGACGTAGGACGAATCGGTAATCTGCAGGCACGGGATACCGAAGTCAGAGTTGACGGGGCCGAGGCAGAAGAACCGCACCAGTGCGATCTTGCCCGCCATTGCACCGGCAAGGAAGCCGCGAATTTCGGCAAGCCCCTCTGCCCGATCAACGCTTCGGAGCCGCTCACCACGGTCCACGCCTTCGGGGAGGAGGTACTTCGTCCGGGCGACGTC
>DAOVLV010000430.1 GCA_030631085.1 Planctomycetales bacterium
GAGGTATTCGGTGTCGAGTTCCTTTGTCGGCGTATCGGGATGTCCTTCGGGGAAGCCAGGCGCGCCGATGCAGAAGAAATCGCCGTGTTCGCGGATCATCTTTATCAGTTCATAGGCGAATTTCGGCTCATCGGGGCCTGGTTTGTAATCCGGGTTATCTACCGGCGGATCGCCAAGCAGTGCCAGAACGTTTGTGATATCGGCGGCCTTGAAATTTTCCAGAGCACTGCGTATGTCGTCGTAAGTATGCTGAACGCACGTGAAGTGATGAACGACCGGCAGGGCGAATCGCTTTTGCAGTTCCACGACGATATCGAAAGTGGCCTTGCTGCTGGAGCCGCCTGCGCCGTAAGTAACGTTGAAAAAATCGGCTACTTTCGCCAATTCCTTGGCTGTCTCGTATAATTTTACCATTCCCTTTTCGGTTTTCGGGGGGAAGAACTCGAAGGAAATCGTGCGCTGCTTCTCGGCGAAAAGTTCGGTAAGTTTTTTCATCTTTCACATCTCTCCAAAATTAATGTTTTAACAGTGTTAATAAATTACGTTACGCCATAACGGGAACAGAATAGCAGGCCGCTCTCCGTTGTCTTTTTCTTTACATCAATCCCGGTCAGAACATTCCGACGACGTTTCCGTTTTCGTCGAGGTCGATGTCCATAAACGCCGGTCGGGAAGGCAGGCCTGGCATTGTACGCATTTTCCCCAGAAGGGGAAAGAGGAACCCCGCACCGGCGGAGATTCGCACCTCGCGGACCATAACGGTAAAGCCGCGAGGAACACCCTTGAAATTCGGGTCGTGCGACAGTGACAGGTGCGTCTTGGCCATGCAGATAGGCAGGTGCGAAAATCCGTTTTTCTCGTAGAGGGCTATCTGTTCTTCTGCCTGTTCGGAATATGTAATAGCGCCGGCGAGGTACACCTTTCGGCAGATCGTTGCGATCTTATCCTTGATGGACATTTCGTCGGGGTAGAGCAGTTTGAAGTCGGACGGTTTTTCGCAGGCGGCCACAACGGCTTCTGCCAGTTCGGCTGCGCCTTTTCCGCCTTCTGCCCAGTGGTTGCTGACGACGGCGGCTTCAGCGCCGGCTTCGGCGCCGGCTTTGCGTGTCATTTCGATTTCGGCGTCCGTGTCGGCGGGGAATTGATTGACGGCTACGACGACGTGCACGCCGAACATCTTTGCTATTTCGATGCAGCGGACCATGTTGCACAGGCCTGCTTCGAGCAGTTCGAGGTTTTCGTGCGTATATTCGTCGGCGAGGGGTTGGCCCGGTACGACTTTGGGTCCGCCGCCGTGCATTTTCAGCGCCCGGATCGTCGCTACCAGCACGACGCAGTCCGGCTTCAGGCCTGAATAACGGCACTTAATGTCGAAGAATTTCTCCATTCCGATGTCAGCGCCGAAGCCGGACTCGGTAATGACGTAATCGGACAGTTTCAGCGCCATGCGGTCGGCGATAATGGAACTGTTACCGTGAGCGATATTGGCGAACGGTCCGGTGTGTACGAAAACCGGTTGGCCTTCAAGCGTCTGCATGAGGGTCGGTTTGATGGCATCTTTGAGCAGCACAGCCATTGCGCCGGCGCATCCGATGTCGTCTGCGGTCAGGAGTTTTCCATTTCGTTTCCGTCCGATAATCATGCGCCCCAGGCGTTTTCGCAAATCCTTCAGGTCGTCGGCGAGTCCCAGTGCCGCCATTACCTCGCTGGCGACGGCGATGGTGAAGTGTGCCTTTCGCCGAGGCCCGTCCATCCAGTCCTCGCCTATTCCGATCTCGACGCCCCGAAGGGCAGCGTCGTTGACATCGACAACTCGCCGCCAGGTGATGCCCCACGGGTCGATATTCAGGCGGGGAAGACCGGTCTTTTCCCACTTCTTGTTGGTGGCGTGGTCTTCGTGTTTGATGCGAGCGTCGATGGCGGCTGCGAGGAGGTTATTGGCGATGCTGACGGCGTGGATGTCGCCGGTCAGGTGCAGGTTGAACTCTTCCATCGGAATAACCTGGCTGTATC
>DAOVLV010000066.1 GCA_030631085.1 Planctomycetales bacterium
GCCAGGGCGTCGATGAGGACCTGCGATCCGCGAATCTCCGGCGAATCGTCGCTTCCGAGCAACTCGACGGTCGAACTTATCCGCTCCTGCAATTCCGGATGCCGCTGCTCGATGACGCGGGCGATACCTGAAAGCGAAAAACTCTTCGCCAGAGGGCGCAGAAGCCAGATGAACGCAGCCGCCGCAGCGGCCCCAAGCCACAGAAACGTCAACGCGTAATGCTGCCAGGGTTCCGAGGGAAGCCAACTGACCGCGATTCCCATGGACGCCAGCATTCCCAAAATCGCAGCCGCCAGCGTCAACAGCACCCCGCGAACGATAATCGCAGCCCGAGCACGACGAATCAATCTGCGCAGCGTCGCCTCAATCGTCGCCGGTAACGACTTGTTTTCAGCGGTTATTTGTGTCATAGCATTGACCTCCACTAGGTCAGTCCGACTCGTTTTCGGAGTATCCATTCTGTCGCCGCCACGGCGCAGAACAGCGCCAGCAGCACCCATGAATCCCACAGCAGAAATTGTCGGCGATGTTTCTTCGTTATTTTCCCAGCCGGGAGGGCGTCGAGTATCCGTCGGGCCTGGCAGGCTGGGACGACCACGCCGTTGTGACTCAGCCCGGCAAGGCGATTCAGCAAATCCCGATTGGCGGCGAGTTCTATCTGCTCGGTCGGCGACGACGGATCCACGGATATTTCCGTGGCGACCTTCTCGACGTCGGCTCCGATCAGTAGTTCATCCACAGCCGGTCCGTCAAGTTCGAGGCGATACGCCCCAGCCGGTAGTTCCTCCAGCCTGGCGGTGTACATACCGGGCGAATCCTTGACGTATTTCATCGTGGCGCGAGCGACGCACTTGTTCTTCCTGAAGACCTTCACTGCGAGTTGGTCGGTTATTACCGGCGAGAAATCGTCGAGCACGAGGCGTGCCCGGACGATCGGTCGGCTGTGGGGCGGGTAGCGGGTCTTGTCGGTTCCGAGTTTCACCAGCCGCGTCCCAGCCGGGAGTTTCCCGGCGGTCGCCCATCGGAGAATCTGCCCCCAGAACTTGTGATGATAAGTGTCGCCGGTGCGATACCTCATCCGCCACGTACGGTCGA
This sequence comes from Planctomycetales bacterium, assembly GCA_030631085.1. Taxonomy (GTDB): domain Bacteria; phylum Planctomycetota; class Phycisphaerae; order SM23-33; family SM23-33; genus JAUWNJ01. Next base: position 1,096 of record DAOVLV010000066.1, read on the forward strand.
AACCGAGGATCATCACCTTTCCAAGCCCGTGCGATGCCGTCGTGATCAGGGCATGGTTACGATAGTATTTTTCTCTGCGCTTCAAAAGGCTTTGGGGATTCGACGCCGGTGAGCCGTTGTGGGGCGCTGCGGTCAACCATTGCGGAGCGTTCGGGTCGATTGCGTAGGCGAGGACTATTCCGGCGGGGCTTGCCTGCGTGCATGAACTTCGCCAGAATATCGGCGGGAACGATTTCCAGACCCCCAGCGACTTTTTCGGTTCCACGTCCTGCCGGCCTATTACATGATCGGTACCAGCCGGTGTCAGCGCGACGCGAAAACCGCCGGCCTGGATTTCCGCGGGCTTGTCCTTTTTATTCAGGCGGAGCGGTATGAGTTCGGCCAGACTCGTATCGGCGTATCCGGTCGGCATGAAATTCGCCCCGGAAATGAAGATGACCGTCCCGCCTCGGTCGGTAACGAATTTGCGGAGGTTTCCGGCGTTCTCGACGGAAAACTCACCGGGCCTGACGTCCCCGACGATAATCACGTCGAATTTCATCCACTCGGAGGGTTCTTTGGGAAGGGCGGTCGCTTCGGCGACGGTTCGGCTGGCTGAAGCGGGTATCTCGTTGCGAGGTTTCTGGCCTGTGAACGTGTCCGGCTTCGTCAGGACGTATTGCAGAGAGACGGTCTTGTCCCGCCCGGTGAAGAGGTTCTTGAGATAGCGGAACTCCCAACGAGGGCGCGAATCGACCAGGAGGACCTTCGTCTTGTCGTCCGTAACCGAAAGTGTCAGCGGGTACGAATTGTTGTCCGTGAAGACTTCGGAGTCGCATTCGTCGATTTCGATGCGGTAGGAGTGCAGGCCGACGGTTTTGGGTTCGTCGCCCAGTTGGATGTGCGTTCGGAAGACGTCGGCGACGATGCGGATGTCCCGCGAATCGACCTGTTTATCTCCTCGCAGTAGTTTTATGCCGACGGTTCTGCCTTTCAGCCCGTCGAGTTTCAGTTCGGCGTTGATGAGCATTTTATCGTTCAGATAAACCGTTTCAGGCGCTTCGATTGAGACGACGGCGGCGTCGGCAGGCGGCCTGGCTCCGCCCATCACTATCGCGCAGAGAGCGGACCCTGCCCCGCCGAGCGCGCGGGCGCTGCCGTCGGCGCTGGACTTGCTGTTGTCCTGTCCGTCGGTCAGGACAACCACAGCGGCGGGGGCGTCCTGGCCGGCATCGGCGACAATGTTTCGCAACGCGCCGGCGAGGTCTGTCCGATTATTGCGCTCATCGGACTGGTCCGAAGCGGCGGAAATCGGGTCGGTCAGGCTTGCCGCAGAAACCTCGCTCAAGTCGCCGGCGAAGGTATAGACCTTGACGTCGTATTGTTCGCCGAGGTGCTCCAGAAGAGGCTTATCGTCGCCGTCGGGGTCGTGCGTCAGTGCAGCCTTCGCCAGTTCCAGGCGGGTCTGGCCGGCGACGGCATCGACGGCGGCACGGTCGGCGGCGGAAAGTTGCTTATAGAGCAGTTCATCCAGCCTTGCGCCCACTCGCTCCAACGTCGGGCATGCCTCTCCAAGCCCAGTCGATGCCTGCCTGAGCGCCGTGCGCAGACGATTGAAATTACCGGCGAGGGCCGCGGCGTTTTCCTCATGCGTCCAGCCGGCCACGGTCAGAAACCGGCCTCGAACCTGCCTGCTCAATTGCGCCTTGGCGTCGAGAATGGCCGTTCGCAGCGGTTTGGCGAGGGTCGGCGAATCCATGAGCAGTGTTTCGAGGGTTTCAACCTGCTCGGCGATGGTGTCGGACCATTTGGTTATCTTCTCGTGCAGCGCCTTTCGACGGTTCGATAGTTGGGTTGCGACGGAATCTTTCGGGCTTTTGCCGACGCGGTCCATCCATGCCAGTTCGCCCATGAGATCGTCGGCGATTTTCCGTCCTGACGCGGCGGTTTCATCGAGTTTCCACGGTCTGCGGGCAGCCTGGATAGACAAACTTTCCGCCAGCCTGAGCGTCTCGTGCGGCGCGAGGTTTCCGGCGTCTGAAATTCGCATCGAGGTCGATTCGTCCACAAGCACCACGACTTTTCGCCGGGTGGTTTCGTTCCATACCGACGCGATTACAGGCTGGAGCAGCATGAGTATCACCAGGCCAAGCAGCGCGAGCCTCAATCCGACCAGCAGCATCCCCGTCCTTCGCGGGACGATACGCCGCTCCAGTTCGTACAACCACAGCAGCACTTCAGCCACGGCTACTCCGACCAGCGCCATCGACCAGATTGGCCAGTTCGTCGCCAGCAGGAATATCCGTCCGGTCAGGCTGAAGATCAGCCAGACGCCCCCGAATGCCAGAGCGATACGCAGAGCGGCGGTGGTTACCCCGTAGGCTGGGACGTAGCGAAGCGAAGTCCCACCTTTATTCTTTCGGCGGAAACGATAGAGCATCATCCACCCACCCACACCGATGGCCGCTCCGACAACCAGAAGCCAGGTCGGCCAATGCTCCGAGAAAACAAATTGTCCAATCACGGACGCTGTCATTATGCGGGCGCCTCTTTCGGTCTGACGATATTCCGGTCTGCGCCGAAAGTAATCGGTTCGGCCAGGTGCATTTTTCGTTTTTGCGCGATGAGCCTTGTGGTAACGATCTCTGCTATCAGCAGGGCGAGAAGAATAACGGCTATGTGCCGCCAGATTTCGCTTCCGGGAACCCCGCCGGCAATAGCAGCCGTCAGTTCGCCGAGGTTTTGGGCGCGGGTCAGCGGAATGAATTTCCCCGCCCGTTTGTAATCGTCGTCGGTGAGCAGGTCGAGTTTGCTCTCGTCGGGATCGCCGAGGACGACGAATGGGATGCCTTTTGCATCGTTGTCGCCGCTGTCGGACAGAATCAGCCTGTACACCCCCGGCCTGGCGGTCAGTGAATAGTTCACTTGCCGGCGCTGGTCCTGTTTCCGCAGGCGGACGGCTGTTCGCCGACCGGCGGGATCGGCGACTTCAGCCTGGCCGGACGACCCGGACAAAGTTTCGTCCGGTATCGTATAGACAAACTGCCGACCCGGAAGGATGTTCATCTCAGGCTGGGCCGGTGCGGCAAGGTAATGGATCAGTTCGTGAACGAGCGGGACAAAGCAGTTTCCGCGAGCGGGCAGGTCGGAAAATTCCCGGTCAAGCGGAGCCGCAAGCGTCAAGACCACGCCACGCGCAAGTTTGCGCTGAACCAGCCACGGCAGTCCGTTGTCCAGAAGAGCGCCGAGAGAAACGATTTTTTCCTTCTCATCAGCCTCCAGTACCCAGTGCCTGTTGATATGAGCGGAGCGAAGGTCGTTTTCAGTCTGGTCGGCGAGCAGCATCATGGCAGGGTGATTAATCTTTCCCGACGCTATGCGAGTGAAGGTCTCATCCTTCTCGCCGGCCTGCGAACCCGCCCGGATATTTACAAATCGGCAACCGGCAAGACGCTTCCCGTCGGATGCCTTCCAGTTATTGTAGAAATCCCTGTTCGCCTTTTCGCCCGGCGATATCAGCAATCCGCCGCCTTTGGCGACGAAATCGCTCAATTCCTTCGCTTTCGGCGCGGGAAGGCGTGGCACGTCGGCAAGAACCACTACGGGATATTCAGAAAATCGTTTCGCTGACGATATGTCGGCAGCGGAGACTACCGTCGGTGAAATAAGCGTGCTGCCGGGCTTTGCGTTTTCGTCCGGCAGGGCCGTTGCCAGAAAAATGTAATCCGCATCGCTTTTGAACGGTTCGGTCGATGAGTTCCCCTCTACGATGAGCACCTTCAGCGTTTGCAAAACGTTCACGACGCGGGCGGTTTCGTTGTCTCCGTGAAGGTCGTCGTCGCAGGCGATACGAACCGATACCACGTGCGGGCCGGGGGAGGCGAACTGATGTTCGAATACGACCGAGGCTGACGCGCCTTCGGCTATCGCGCCGATTGTTTCGCGCTCCGCCGTTTTTCCGTTGATGATTAATTCGACGGCTTCGGGATGGACTGAACCTTCGCCCGCCCAGGCGGATCTTCGACCGGTATTGGCGATTGTGGCGGTGATTTTCACCGTTCGATCCGTCCCGACGACGGTACGGGAGAAATTCATCCCCGCTGCCGATACGTTATTCCACTTTTCGGGCACATCGAGCGTTCGGACGATGACGATAGGTTTTATCGCCATCGCATCGACCGCCTCGGCCAGGAAATCCCACCGTTTCGATGCCGACAAATCCCACCCGACGTCCTGGGCGTCGGTAATAAGGACGATCCTTTTGGCCGGGTTCGTCCCAGCCGATAGCGTCTCCATCGCTGTATTGATCGCTTCGAGGACGCGCATGGACCCGCCGGCGGGCGTGAGTTTGTCCAGCGATTCGTGGATTTCATCGCGGTCTGATATGGGAGCAGGGAGTATCGACTGGGCGACCGGACCGGCCAGGATTATGCTTACGGCGTCGCCGCTGCGGCATGACCGGACCAACTGGTGGGCCTCGTCGATTGCACGCTGGAAATTGCTCGAACCGTCCGATTCGAGCGTCATGCTCAGCGATGCGTCGATTACTATTGCCAGGTCCTGCGCGTCGCCGCCGGTGCCCGGAAGCAACTTCCCTGCCTTCAGGAAGGGTCTGGCCAGTGCGAACGCCAGCAAGGCCAGCAGGCTGCAACGGATGGCCATGAGGATAATCTCTTCGATGAGAATTCGCCGGTTGCGTGAGGCGAGTGAACTTTCCAGAAAGTGCATCGCCCCCCAGTCCACCATCCTCGCCCGACGACGGTTGAGGATGTGGATGATTATCGGAATGGATACCGAAATTATTCCGAGCAACATTATTCCGTTCAAAAAAGTCATTTTATGGTTTCTTGTCTTTTAGCCCCATCGGGGCGTTTTTCTTAGCCACGGGCGGTAGCCCGTGGAAAATATACCGTCGAAAAATCCAGCCCCATAGGGGCGTCTTGTCTATTTGTTACCCACAACAATATCAACATCAAGGCGCCCCGATGGGGCTTGGAAAAAATGTGTTCTCAAACCCCGGGCTACCGCCCGGGGCTAAGAAAGGCGCCCCGGTGGGGCTAAAAACAGAACAGACTTTCCATTTTTCAGACAATGCCAAATGCCCAATACCGTTTCACCTCGCTCGACTCATCCTCTGCGCCAAATAATGCGCCAGCGCGATATCAAAATTCTGTTTCGTGGACATTTGCACGTAGTCGATGTTCATCTGTCCGCATCCGATTTCCAGCCGCTGTATGAAGTTCCGAACGCGCCCGAGGTATTCGCTTCGCAGGCTTAACGGGTCAAGCGGGATGTGGTGGCCTGACCGTTCGAGGTTCTTAAAGACGCTCCACCGGTCAAACGGAAAGGTCAGTTCCTCCTCGGCCATTACGTGCAGCAGCAGCACCTCGTGCCTGCGATAACGGAAATGGTGAAGGGAATTGAGTATTTCATCGACGTTATCGAACAGGTCGGAGATTATGACGATTAACCCGCGCCGACGTACGCGGTCAGCCAGGTCGTGGAAGATTTTGGCGACGGAGGTTTCCGCTCCCGGCTCGGTTGCGGAAAGTTCCGCAAGGATTACGCGGAGGTGGCTGGCCCGGCTTCGGGCGGGAATGTAACGACGAAGCGACGTATCGAACGTCGCCAACCCCACAGCGTCCTGCTGATGGATCATCAGATGCCCAAGCGAAGCCGCCAGCAGCCGGGCGTACTGAAACTTGCTCAGCGACTCCCCGTTGTGTTTCGCAGCCAGGTCGCCGGTGTATTTCATCGAGCCGGAGGCGTCCAGCAGGATAAGCGACCGGAGATTGGTCTCCTCGATGTACTGCTTGATGTAGTACCGGTCGGATCGCCCGAAGAGTCGCCAGTCCAGGTCGCGGATGTTGTCGCCGGGGACATATTCGCGGTGCTCGGCGAACTCGACGCTGAAACCCTTGTAGGGACTCTTATGCCGACCCGAAATGAACCCCTCGACCACGCCCCGCGCGATAAGTTCAAGCCGCTGCATCTTCGCCAGCGCCTCGCCGTCCAAAAGCGACATATATTCAGGTTGTCCGTTACCATTCATGATTAATACCGGAATACCGGAGGGCCGGAATACCGTGAAACCGCAAATCTGTTTCGGTATTCCGGTAATCCGGTATTCCGGTCCCACGGTTTTTACGCTACCTGTTCCTCGACAGATGGTTTGATTTCAGTCAGTAGTCGCTGGACGATTTCGTCGCTTGTAACTCCGGCGGCCTCGGCGTTGAAGGTCGTGATAATCCGATGCCGCAGCACCGGCGGAGCCACCGCACGGATGTCCTCGGTCGTTACGTGGTATCGCCCGTGCAGCACCGCCCGGGCCTTACCGGCCAGGATCATGTAAATCCCCGCTCGCGGGCCTGCGCCCCAGTTGACCAGTTCATTGATGAAATCGGGTGCTTCAGACTCGGCTGGGCGGGACGCACGCGCCAAATCGCGGGCGTACTGAAAAACATGGTCAGCCACGGGAACGCGACGGACAATATCCTGAAGCCTCAATATATCCTCGCCCGTCAGCGCGACGGACAACTCGGCCTGATACGCGCTTGTAACCTGCTTCATTATCTGAACCTCCTCTTCTGCCGTCGGGTAATCGACCATGATCATGAACATGAAGCGGTCGAGTTGGGCTTCGGGCAGCGGGTAGGTTCCTTCCTGCTCGATGGGGTTCTGCGTGGCAAGGACGAAGAACGGGTCCGGCAGTGCGAAGGTCTCCTCGCCGACGGTAACGTGCCGCTCCTGCATGGCCTCGAGAAGGGCGGCCTGGGTTTTGGGCGGCGTGCGGTTAATCTCGTCGGCAAGGATCATATTGGCGAACAAAGGCCCATGTACGAAGCGGAAGACGCGCTTGCCGGTGGTGCGGTCCTCTTCCAATACGTCCGTGCCGGTGATGTCGGATGGCATAAGGTCCGGCGTGAACTGGATCCGCTTGAACGACAGGTGCAGGACCTGCGATATAGTCGAGATCAGCAGTGTCTTCGCCAGGCCGGGAACGCCCACAAGCAGTGCGTGCCCCCGGCAGAACATCGACA
>DAOVLV010000174.1 GCA_030631085.1 Planctomycetales bacterium
GACGTTCGGCCCCATCGAAAACTCCGCCCATTACAACGCTTACATCTTCAAGAGCATGTTGAGGATCAGTCTGTACATAGACAAAAGAGGCGGAAAGAGAAAAAACATACCCGCTTCCGAGAAGGCCAACATAAAGAAGGCCGTTGGGTGGATACTGGACGTCTATCCGCACAATGGCTACGGATTGTCATTCGGAAATGAATGGTTTGACGCACAGGTGCGCGGGCTTCATGATTTCCTTCTCGGTGCGAGTTACGTTCTGAATGACGGAGTTCCGAAGAACGTCAAGACGGCGAGGAAGGCCAAGTGGCTGGCTGCGAGGATGTTCCGGTATCTTCACAACCACCACGCAGCCGCCGATTATTTCAAGAAACCGCCGCGGTACGAGTGCAATCCCATGTGGGCATGGAGGTACTGCGACAAGTCATTGCCGGAGTTGGAGCCTACTATCAGTGAGCATGGCTCCAAAAAAGTCTATGGCGAGATGGGTAATTCCTACGACGAGCGAAATCCCCGCGTGTTGAAGTTGGATAAAGTAATACACAGAGACGGGTGGGACGCGAATTCCTTTTACCTGCTCCTGGATATGGCTCCCTCCTCCGGCAAGAACGCCCCTTATGCAAACGCCATATGGAATATCATTTACGGAGATGAGCCGTTCTGCCCCGGACATAAACGCGAACAGAGCAATGCCGGAAAGCAGAGGACATGGGAAGACCTCAATGTCGTTACGCCGCACAAGGGCGACAGCGTGGACGGAGAATGCGTCTTTCTTCACGATTTCGCATCCCATTCCGTCAGCAAAACAAGGGAGGGAAAGTGGGACAGGTATATAAGTTTTCCGAAGAATAACTCGTATGCTGTCGTCTTCGACTTTGCGCCGGCGATTGGTACGGCATACTGGCACTTCGTCAGCAAACCCGCCCCGGTGTGGCGGAAGGATTCAGTCAAACTCACAAGGCAAAAACATCGGCTTCTGGTCTATTACCCGAACAACCATAAATGGTATTCGGTTACTCATAGCAACAGACGCACGTGGAATAAGTTCGACGTCCGGAAGCGAATCTGGGTTGTGGATGACCCGTCCCGGGAACTCATACTATCAGGGGCCAGGACATGGGCGACGGTCCTGCATCCCGACAGAAAAGTAATGCCGACTTCAGTAACGGCAATAAATCCGAACGACGCTTACCCGAACGCCGTTGGCGTAAAACTCGTTTATCCCGACTACACCGACTGGAACGGGGCCAGACACGTCAAGGGCGTCTTCACCTATGATCAAGTTACCACGGACGCCGAGATATTCTGGGGAAGGAAAGATTCCGCAAAGTGGACCGTATCGTTCGTGAACGGAAAACGTCTAAATATATCTCTTGCGGTTTCACCGGCGAGTGTAATCCTCAACGGCTCCGAGATTCGCACGTGGACCTATTCGAAAGGGACATTGAGCATCACCCTCGGTAAACGCAAGGGGACTATAGAGGTTATAAAGGCTCATCCGGCGCGGCGCTGATTAGTATATCAGTCATCGTCGTTGAGCGTTCGTGAAGGTTTGTTCGCCCTGTAAAAGACGAGCACCGCTGCGGTAATCAGCACGCCCGCCAGCGCGACCGGAATGAACGCAGCGCCTTTGCTGCAGGACAGGCCGACAGAACCGAGGTAGTCCACCGCCAGACCCAGCAGCGGCGCGATGACCACAGCCAGGATGCTCTTCGCCTGCGATTCGATGCTCAACAGTGTCGCAGTTTCAGCCGATGCGCCGGCGGCGCTGAGCCGACCAACCTGGATCGGACGCCAGAGGTTCTGAACCGCCGCCAGGGCAACGAAACCGACAATCGCAACGGCTGGACCTATAAAAGCGCCCGTCGTTCCAACGCACCAGTCAAGCCCAAGCCCAGCGGCGATAGCGACGAAAACGAACAGATTCGCCCACCACAGGAACCTTGCGCCGCCTTCGGAACCGCCCGCCCGCCGGCGAACGACATCGCTCCGGCGAGAGGCAAGGCTCTCAAGCAGATGAAGCGCGACATAAACCACCAGTATCAACCCTGCCGTTCGTTGAATGTCCTCAAGACCCGCCAATAACGGCAGCGACAGGGCAGCCGCCTTGATAATCGGCTGGAGATAATCCTTGGCCACCTTGTAAGTGCCTTCAAACCCCATTGACTCAACTATCAGCCTGCGGAGGCGGGAGGTTTTCAATGCGTCTTTACCGACGCGGAAAAGATGGCTTAAGACCTGACGGAATGAAATAGTCCGCTCGACGGAACCGTCGAGGTATTCGGGATAACCGTAAAAATTAATCAGGCTGAAGAAGTACGGTACGATACTGATTCCGAAGAGGTATCTATACACCCTCAATCCGCTGCCGTCCTGAACACCCGCAGCGATGAATACTATCGCCGAGGCGATGACGACCGAAACTGCCGATCCGAGTTTCGAGAACGACCGCGTCGTGCCGTAGTATTTGGTCTTTTCATCGCTTCTGCCTTCGTGCAGCAGATAGCCGAAGATCATGGCTTTGTGCGTACCGGTGCGGAATGCGTCGCCCAGCGCGAACAAAGCCATTGCCGCGAAGAAATGCCATACCTCCGTCGAGAGAGCAAAGCCGGCGAAAGAGACGATATACATACAGAAACTGAAGATCATGCACCGCCGTCGGCCATAGAGGTCCGCCAGCGCCCCGCTGGGAACCTCGAACAGATTGATAAGCAATTCGCGGAAGCCGACAAGAAATCCGATGGTGGTAAAACTCAACCCCGCCTGCCTGAAGAACAGGATCAGAAACGGGTCAAAATATCGCTGGTTCTTCAGGAATCCGTAAAGGCTGAAGCGCAGCAGCATTTTGGACGAATGTTGTCGATCTTTCGCAGCCATTTTTCCCGCGCGATTCTACCATAACAAGGAACGCCCCTGCTGATTTTCTTGATTCCGCCGGCGGTGGCAAGTTATAATTCCTTCGGAAATCCATGAGCGAAAACACACTATCATCTCAAGATCGGAAACGCCTGGACGACCTGTATGAGTACATCCAGGAACAATACAGGTTCTTTGTCGGCTATCCGTGCAGGGGCGATCTGGACTACTCGGAGTTGTTTCGCTTCATGCACTATCCCATTAACAACGTCGGCGATCCCTTTGTGCCCAGTACGTACCGCGTCCACACGCGTCAGATCGAATGTGAGGTGGTGCGCTGGTTCGCCCGGCTGACTCACGCGCCGGAGGATAACTACTGGGGATACGTTACTAACGGCGGAACCGAGGGCAATATGTACGGGCTTTTCCTGGCCCGCGAACTGTTTCCCGAAGGCATGGTGTATTACTCGCAGGACACCCATTACAGCGTAAGCAAGAACCTTCGCGTGCTGAAGATGCAGAACATCATGATCAAGTCGCAGGCCAACGGCGAGATTGATTACGAGGACCTTTACGAAACGATTCGCATCCACCGCGACGTACCGCCGATTATCTTCGCCACCGTCGGCACGACAATGACCGAGGCAATCGACGATATCGGCAGGATTCGACAGATATTGAAGGACCTGGCAATCCCCAATTCGTATATCCACTGCGACGCCGCTTTGTGCGGTATGACTTTACCGTTTGTTGACGGCGCTCCTGTCTATGACTTTCGGGCGGGGATCGACAGTATCTCCATCAGTGGCCATAAGTTCATTGGCTCGCCTGTCCCGTGCGGGATGGTATTGGCAAAAAAACGCAACGTCGAACGCATCGCGCGATCGATCGAATACGTAGGCACCCTGGATACCACGTTGACCGGTTCGCGGAACGGGATTACGCCGCTGTTCCTGTGGTACGCTATTCGCAAGACAGGTACGGAAGGGTTCAAACGATTGGTGCGAGAATGCTTCGAATTGGCCGATTACGCCATTGCGAAATTCCGCGAAATTGGTCTGGACGCCTGGCGCAACAAATACGCAATGACGGTGGTCTTTCCCAAACCGCCCGAATCGGTCCTTGCCAAGTGGGGAATTGCCGTACAGGGCGACATCGCCCATATCATTGTCCTGCCGAATATCAAGGCCGGTCAAATCGACGAATTGGTAGCCGACATTCACGCGGCTATGACGGATTAATAAATCGGAGTCAGTTATTATGAAACAGATCATGATCGTCAGGCATGGCCACGGTTCCCTGACAGCCGACATTTCCGAAGCGTTGGCGGCGGGCGGAGTCAATATCGAGACCCTCAACGCGCGAGAGGCCGAAGACCTCGATATCGTAACGCTGACCGTCGATCGTTACGACGACGCGCTGAAGGCGTTGCGGGACGCTTCGATTGACGCGATTACCGAAGACGCCGTGTTGATTCGCATCAGGGACGAACCCGGCGCATTGGCAAAAGTGGTCAAGCGATTCAAGGACGCCGACGTCCATGTACGCAGTATTCGTATCATTCACCGACGGCAGGACTGGGCAGTGGTGGCCATATCCATGGACCGGACCGAAGAGGCGATGTCGCTCATAAAAGACCTGATGATTACAGAGTAAAATGGGAATAAACCAGGTCGGTTTTTTTCTTGCAGTTGGACCGGCCTGTCGTTACAAAACATTCATTATGTCGGGTGTGGCGAAAATATTGGCTGGGTGCGCGTTGGTTCTGGCGATGGCTGGTTGTGTCGAGCGGACGCTTACCATAACGTCCGAACCGAGCGGGGCGCTTGTCTATGTTTCCAGTACGGAAATCGGGCGGACACCGGTAACGGTTCCCTTCACCTGGTATGGCCACTACGAAATCATCCTTCGCCGCGAGGGTTGTCAGACCCTCAAGACGAGCGAGAAAATCAATCCTCCCTATTACGAGGTTCCGCCGCTGGACCTGTTCAGCGCAATCGCGCCGTGGACATATCACGACAATCGCGAATTCCACTACCAGTTGGATAAGCAGGTTGTTCCGAGTGATAAGGAGTTAATCGGCAGGGCTGAAGAACTCCGTCATCGCAATCTCGAAGACCCGGAGTAGCCTGGCATTTCTATGAACCCGCGCCCGTAGTACCGGCGTGCGAGGCTATCAGCAGCATTTGTTGCAGTAGTTGCGGGGCGTTGGGGAATGCTTTTTGTACGTCCTGCTTGCCGGCTGACGTCCATTGCATCTTTTCGCCATATACGACCAGGATTTTTCCTTTCTTGTCCAGGTCGTACACGATCTTGTGTTTTTTGCCC
>DAOVLV010000251.1 GCA_030631085.1 Planctomycetales bacterium
CAATTCAGCGGTACACCGTTCAAGGATGTCGTTCAATCTCTCCGCAAGACCGGCAAGGTCAGCATCCACGTCAAGTGGTGCGCACTTGAGATAATTGGCGTCAAGAGAACCTCGACGGTCAGTGTCGATTTGACTAATGTAACGTTTGCAAAGGCCTTGCAGATTATTTTGGACAACGTCAGCGGCGTAACACCGATGGGGTATCTCATTGACAAAGGCGTTATAACCATTTCGCACTGCGACGACCTGTCCCGTTACACAGTTACTCGCATCTACGATATCAACGACCTGATCGACAGGCCCAAACCGGCTTTTCCCGACAAGGCGTTGCTTGTCGAGGTTATCCGCAAAGCGATTCATCGGCCGATTAAGGCGCCGAAAAAAGATGATGCCGAAACACTTGCGGACGCTTATCAGGAGCGAATCGAGGAACTTGCCGAGGAAATCATGGATGAACTCCCGGGGCGTTATACCTATATCCATGACCTGATGGATCTTATACGAACCACTGTCGATCTGACCTCCTGGCGTGGTGGTGAGGCATGTGGAGAGATCGGCAGTATTATGGCGTTTGACGGAAAACTGATTATCACGCAGACCCATAATAACCATCGCACTATCCGTGCGCTTCTGTCGGCGATGCGTGAGCAGACATCGACGCTGCCGGCCTGGAAGAAATCCGCATCTAAATAACCGCCGGCGGTTTTGTCCGGTAAGTGAATCAATTCGGACACGATTCCCGCTCATGCGGCCTGGTTTGCGCAGAGTTGCGTTTTCTCGCTATTTTTCGTTGCCAGTTGCAGCAGGCTCGTGGCATCGAGGATGAGTCCGACTTTCCCGTCGCCGAGGATGCTCCCGCCGGAAACGCCCGCAATCTGCCCGATCGACTCGCCGAGTGTCTTGATGACGACCTGCTGCTGGCCCAGGAGTTCATCGACCATCAGGGCGAAATGTTGCCCCTCGCTTTCGACGCTGATGAGCAATGCTTCGTATGGGTCGGTAACGGCATCGGCGACGCCGAAAAGTTCATGCAGGCGGAATATCGGCAGCAGGTTGCCGCGAAGCATGACCATCTCGCCCTCACCGGCCACTGTGGAAATGCTTCCGTCGGCGGGCCTGAAACTTTGCTCAATCGAGACGGTCGGAAGGAGGTAATGCTCGCTTCCTACGCTCAGGAGCATCGCATCGGTAATTGCCATCGTCAGGGGCAGTTTCATGGTGAATGTCGATCCTTCGCCGGATTTCGAAGCCACATCTACCCGCCCGTGGAGCGATTCGATGCCCTTTCTGACCACGTCCATTCCGACGCCCCTGCCTGATACGTCCGTTATCTTCTCGGCTGTGGAGAAACCCGCCTGGAAAATCAGGCCGAAGATTTCGCTTTCGGTCAGTTCTTTTCCCGATTCGATGAGGTTTCGCTCATGTGCTTTTGCGAGGATTCTGTCCCGGTCCAGACCTTTTCCGTCGTCGGTCAGTTCGATGACAACGTTCCCGGCCGAGTGATACGCGCGCAACCCTACCGTACCGGTCGGGTTTTTCCCGGATTCCTGGCGTTTGTCGGCCAATTCGATCCCATGATCTACGGAATTTCGGATCATGTGCACCAGCGGGTCGTTCAGCATTTCGACCATGTTACGGTCGATTTCAGTTTCTTCTCCCTCGGTAACGAACTGGACGTCTTTACCGGCTTTGCGTGCGAGGTCTCGCACGAGACGGGTCATTTTCTGGAACAGGCTCTTCAACGGGACCATTCGCAGAGACATTGTCAGGTCCTGCAACTCGCGAATGATTTTACCGGCATGGGCTATGTTTCTGGTCAGGCGAGGCCTGACGCTTCCGTCCACGTCGGGGTCTTGAGCAACCATCGACTGGGCGATAACGAGTTCGCCGACCATGTTGATGAGGTTGTCGAGTTTCTCCGTGCCGACTCGAATTGACGCACTGGTGGCCGGTTTTCCCTGGAGTTGTTTTTGGGTACGAAGCGCCTTGGCTACGTCGCCTGCGTTGACGATCTTCTTTTCGACCAGCACTTCGCCAATTTTCCGATCGCCTTGATCTTTCGTTGCTTCTTCTATTTCCTCGCGTTCAGCCAGACCTTTTCCGACGAGTATCTCGCCGAGGCGCATTTCATCATCCCCGCCGCCGGAACCGATTCCATGACCTTCCGGGTCGGAAAGTTGTTCCATCAGGTCGGCGTAATTTTCGGGGATTGTCAGTTTGTCGCCGGGTTCGACGCCTTCGAGGGCGTCGATCATGGCCCGCAGCGTGTCGCCGGATTTCAGTGCCAGGTCGGCATATCCGCCGGTAATTTGTATCTCGCCTTCGCGGGCGCGGTCGAGCAGGTTTTCGGCAAGGTGAGCGAGTTTCTGGATATGGTCCAGACCGAGGAAGCCTGATGTCCCTTTTATTGTGTGAAAGGCGCGGAAAATCGTATTAACCAGTTCATTGTCGTCGGGATTGCTTTCCAGGTCGAGCATTGAAGCCTCGCCTGCGGATATGTGGTCGAGACATTCGACGATGAATTCGCTCATTATTTCCTGGTCTGTATCTTCCGGGAGAGTGGGCGCTGTTTCGTCGGCCTGGTTATCCGAAGGGTCTGATGCGCCGGCATTATCCTCATCTTCGGCGTCGTCGGTCTCATCGGACTGGGCGTCGTCGGCCTCTTCTTCGACGTCGGGGACATCATCGGCATCGGCGTTTTCGCCGGAAGAAGCAAGAACAGCCTCCATGGCGTCGGAGGCCTGTTGTAGTGATTCGGCTTCCCCGGCGTTTTCTTCATCCGCCAGAAATTGTGCTGTGGATGCGAAGGCTTCGGCAAGAGCACCGGTTGCCACGGAGGCGTCTGAAATTTCTTCCTCGTAGATGGCCTGGAGGACACTCACCGCGAGCATCAGAATCTTTTGGGATTCTTCTGAATCCGACGGAATTTCTTCAAGAACCTGCTCCAGAGACGTCCCGATTTTGACAATCGTTTCTTTGTCGCCGGGGTCCAAAGCCAGGATTTCAGCACTTAAGTTTTCAAGCGTATCGACCGTTGTCATTTCGGCTCCCTGAAGTTTATCATGCCCCCGACCCGGTCGTTATCAGCCTTGGTTCATTTGTATTCGCTTACACTACAACACCGCTGCCGTTTCCGACGGCAGCGCCTGTCCACAGTTTCCCCAGTTCCGAATCGAAGCAGGTTTTTACTCCCGAAACGCTTCGCTGGATCAGGACGTGCATGTTTTCCGCCCGCATCACACTTGGCAGTGAGATATTGGCCTCGACGCTTCGCCGGTCCAGCAGGGCTTTGACCTGTCCGCCGAGTATGTTGGCAAGTTCACCGATGGCGTCGCCCATGTCTTCGCTGTCGAATGGGATTTCGAATCCTGCGAACTTCGCGGCAATAGCGGTCGCGGTCTGGCGGGGCAGACCCAGGAAAACAGACCACTCCACGTCGCCCACAAGCGAGATGATGGCAATAATAACGCCGTCGCCTGAAAGGTTTTCATCTTTATCGAGCGGGGTAATCGCCAATCCGCAGGTGATGTTGAATATCTCAACTGACGCTTCGGCGACACATTCGATGTGTTTGGCCTTCGGTGCTGTTGCGATTTCTGCCGTACCCATAGGTATATCCCTTTAAATTACGGCGCTGACCCTGTAATTCATGTCAGGCGACCTTGCCCGCGAGTTTTCCGAAGAAGCCCTTGGCCTGTTTCTTGTCCGTGAACTTGGCGAACAGAGGCTCGAGTTTTTTCCTGAGCACTTCGGCGGTGAATGGCTTGACGACGTAACTATCGACCTTCGCTTCATCGAGCGCCTCTTCGACCTTACCCATCGTCCCCTCGGTGGTGATCATGACGACCGGAACGTGGCGCTTTTCCGTAGCCCGGATCTTCTTGACGAAATCGATACCGCTCATATTGGGCATGTTCCAGTCAACGAACATCATGGCCGTGTTCTTGGAATCGAACTTTTCCAGTGCGTCCAGACCGTCCACCGCCTCTGTGAAGGTAAATTGCGCCAGCCTGCTCTCGGTGAGGGTACGCATCACCATTTTCCGCATTATTCCTGAGTCGTCCACGACGAGTGCATTAATCTGCATGCTTACTGCTCCTTAAAGCGTAACCCCGACGCAAGTCCTGTCTTGTAACATCGGCAGTTTC
>DAOVLV010000131.1 GCA_030631085.1 Planctomycetales bacterium
AGGCCAAAGAGTTTGTCGATAAAGCATTGGCAGAGAAGGAAAACTCACAATACCTGGAGCAGGTTGTCAAACTCAAGCGTCTTATTGATGAGAACGTAGAATACGAATAACCAGAAAATTCGCAAATATGACACCCAAAGCCGATGGATAGCTATCCATCGGCTTTTTTAAAAGGGTAAAAATGGGAACGCGATTGGGTAATATTAACCAATTGGCGTGAAAAGCAAGATAGCAACCCCCGTCCGTCAGCAGCGTTATCGCTTTTGCCCATAAGCAGTTACGCTTCTTTTCCGGTTGGACACGTCATTTCCGGCACGGTTTGTGCACCATTCTCTTAAAGACCATAAGTCCGCCATTGTGGCGGGCAGGTTGCAGTGCCCTTGTGTTTTTGATTGTTATGGGCGATAATGAAGCCAGCAGGAGCTTCGACGTGATGCAGGATTATCAAAGCAAACCTGTGGGGGAATTGGCCAGGCAGTTACAGGCCGGACCGATGCGACTCCGAAAGGGGTATATCGACTCGGCGGAAGCCCTTCTTGGAATTATCGAACCACACCTTGAGTACCCCTGCGAATTCGTCGTGTACCGCCTGACCGGTTATCGTTCGCGCAGGCGGGCATCGACCGGACCCGTCATCGGGGCCGACCTCATACCGGACCTCCAACACCTCATCCTTGACGTTTGCGACAGTCTCGTCCTGCTAACCACCGATTACGATGAAGCCGTCTTTGACACACCGTCGCTGGCGGGAAAATTCGGCGTCTCAACCAAGACAATTCAACGATGGCGCAAAGGAGGACTGGTAGCCAGACGCATGGTGTTCGATAACGGTAAAAAACGAATCGCCTTCCTGGAAAGTTCGATTCGCACCTTCGCGAAGCGCCGACGACGGTTGATACTGCGTTCAGCCAGGTTCACTCGTCTGACCAAAACCGAGCGAAGCGACATCATTCGTCAGGCAAGGCGAATGGTCTCGCACAGCAAATGCTGCCTGATGGAGGTATCTAAGCGCATGGCAATCAAAACCGGAAGGGCGCCTGAAACTATCCGCTACACAATCCGTAATCACGATCGTCGTAAACCGTCCGAAGCCATCTTCGGCGACTACGCCGCACCGCTTGAGAACCGAGACAGAGAGGTCATTTATCGATGCTTCCTCAACGGCGTCTCTGTCATATCCCTGGCGCAGCGATACGGAAGGACGCGGGGCAGCATCTATCGCATTGTCAACGAAATGCGGGCCGGCCAACTGCTGGAACGGAAAATCGACTACATGTTCAACCCGCAGTTCGACCTTCCGGGAGCGGACGAATCAATCCTCACCGAATCGCCGGTAGAAGACCCTGCCGCCAAATCGAAGCGGGTGCACGCGCCGAAAGGTCTTCCGCCCTACCTTGCAAGCCTCTACGAACTACCGCTGATGACGCCCGCGAAGGAACGGTGGGCGTTCAAAAAATATAACTATCTCAAATTCCGGGCGGACCATCTGCGAAAGGCTCTTGACGTCAATCATGTGCGGTCATCTCTTGTCCGGCAGATCGAACGGTCGCTCGCACAGGCCGAGGTCGTCAAG
This sequence comes from Planctomycetales bacterium, assembly GCA_030631085.1. Lineage (GTDB taxonomy): Bacteria > Planctomycetota > Phycisphaerae > SM23-33 > SM23-33 > JAUWNJ01. The sequence goes on from DAOVLV010000131.1 coordinate 1,574, forward strand.
AACCAGATTATTCGCGCCAATCTCAGGCTGGTGGTTTCGATCGCGCGCAAACACCTTCACGGTTCGCAGACCCTTTTCGAGTTAGTCAGCGATGGTAATGTTTCGCTGATGCGGGCAGTGGAGAAGTTTGATTATTCCCGTGGATTCAAGTTTTCCACATACGCCTCGTGGGCCATTATGAAGAATTTTGCCCGGAGCGTGCCGAAGGAGCGTTACCGTCTGGACCGTTTCGTTACGGGCACCGAGGAGGTGATGGATTTTGTCGGCGGGCTGGCAGGTTACGATTCGCACGCCTGCTCGCTATCGGAATTGCGGGATTCGCTGGAGGTGGTGCTGGCACAATTATCCGCCCGCGAGCGGTCGATTGTCGTCGGGCATTTCGGGATCAATTCGTCCGGGCGGACACAGACTCTCGAGCAGATCAGCCGGCAAATAGGCCTGTCCAAAGAACGTGTCCGCCAGATCGAGCGAGGCGCAATGGACAAACTCCGCTCGATGCTCAAACCGATAAGTTCCGACCTGATGCGGTAGGATACAGGGGGATATGGAACAACCCCAAGGTCCCCATGTTTTCCTAATATCCCAAGAATGGACCACACTTAGTGGAAGACTCGAAATGCAGTGGCCAAGGTATTATTTACATACATGTGTCGTCTGTTTGGTCGTCACGATCTTAATCGTATATATTGCTGGATGCGCCGAGAAGGCGCCACCAGACGTTCCGGAGAAATCTCAAAGTCTCATATACATAACGCGTGAGTTACCCTCTGGCCGGTTTATCGGTTACGTGGCTGAAGATCCTCGTGATGCAAAAACAATCCTGACTACCATTCAACAGGATTTTCAAGGAAAGAGACGTGATCCTTCACTCCAATACACACTCTCCACGAATCATATTCTCTTGTTCTGTGACGAACAAGGTGAAGTTGTAGTGAAATATAATATCAGTGGAGATCATTGGATTGGGGCAGACGACGATAAATACCTTTGTCAGCATTCTCTACCAGCGATTAGAGCGTTAGTCAAGTCTGGGAGAGCCAAGAAAATCTCTCCAGATGAGTTACGACAACGCTATCCATCCGCGGTGCCTCATGCCCGACTCAAGGGATGGCGTAGTGTAGAGGACCAGTGGAAGGAAATGGAGGAATTAAGAATTAAGGGGACAAATTAGAGTTCTGGGGTTCTGGGAATTAAGGGAACGGAACACTTAATTGAATGACGGCGGGTGGTCGGGGCAAGGGTTGTTACTTGTGGGGGCGTAGATGTTGTTTCTCAAAGCCGTCAGATGAGCGGAGCAAATCTGCCGGAAATTTTCACGTCCGAACCGATTACCGGCAGATTCGCTCCGCTCATCTGCCGGCTTTTGATCATGCCTTTTTGACCGCGCTGTGTTCACATCTGCGCGCGCAAACGCGAACGTAAAAATCGGGGAGACGAAAAAAAGCAAAAAAATAATTTCGTTGGCCGCCAAGGACTTATGGCGTCGCAATCCGTTTTGTGTTCGCCTTTGCGCGCGCAAAGGCGAACGCAAAAGTTAATAGTGGAGAAGGTGTGCGATGAGGCATACCCCGCTTGCCGTGAGCGATGTCGAACGGTGATGTTTTTGATAAGTGAATAAAGACCAGAAGACCGGGCATTAGGCATTTGGCATTGGTAGCCGTCGGTTATTGTACGTCCGGTTACTATGTCCTGCGGTTTTACCGAATCGAAAACTAAAACAGAAAAGACCATAATTAACCTTGTGCCACTAATGCCAAATGCCTAATGACGAGTGCCTTTCCTAATCCGAAACGGCAAGCCGTTCGACTTCGCTCACGATAAACCTCACAGTTTAGGCAAGATAGGCAAAGGCGGATTTTTTAAAATGGACGAAAAAACGACGCTGAAATACGCAAGTCCATGCCCGCCAAGGATTTATAGATTTTGCCATTGGCCCGAATTGGCCCCAACGGTTCCCAATGGTTCCGTTTCGTTCCGTTTCGTTCCGTTTGGTTCCGAATTGGCCCGTTTCGTTCCGTTTCGGCCCGTATAACTCCGGTGTCAATCCCACCAGAATGTGCGGAATTTTTCGATTGCCTCGCAGAGTGCATCGACGCTCTCCGGCGGGGTCGGCGGATAAATACCCGCGACGAGTTGCAGCCCGCCGGCAGGGTCGCCCAGTTTGCGGACCTCCTCCTCGATAAGGGCATGAATATCACCGGGCGTACCGAACGGAACTACCGTCTGGCGGTCAACGTCCAGCGAGATACAAAATCGCCCCTTTACCTCCTTGGCCAAGGCGTCGATGCCGTTGACCAAATCCTGCGGATTGATGATGTCCACGCCGGCGGCTTTGAAATCGTCCATCAGGTCCATGATGTATCCGTCGCTGTGGAGATAGACGAGTTTGCCCGCCTCCTTAACCGGCGCCATCAGTTCCTTATAAACCGGCGTAACGAACCTGGCGAACATCTCCGGCGAGATAAACGAAGAGGTCTGCGTGCCGAGGTCCTCGCCGAAGCCCATCATGTCCACGTCCAGTTGCAAATAGTGCTCGACCAGGGCGGCGGCGTGTTTCTTTACCATCTCTATCAACCGCCAGAGTTCCGGCGGCTCCTCGACGAGGTCGCACATCAGATTTCCAAAGCCCCGCAGGTCCTGCAGACGCATGAAGAAAAACCCATGATAGATTTCGCCCCAGGTGAGTTTCCCTTCTCGCTGTTCGCGTTCAATTCGCTCACGTTCGGCCTCCCAGTCGGAGGTAATACGCTGGGCATTCTGAGGCAGGACGGGCGGTGGAGTGAGATTTTCCAGCGCGGACCAATCGGACAGGAAATGCTCGACCACGATGCCGATGATACCGTTGACCGAGCACTGCCACTTGCAGCCCCACGGATCGATCACATCACCGATTGTTTCTTCAGGCTTAAACTCGTAATGCTCGAAATCTATCTTCCCCGGCTCGAAGCCGGGAAAGAGCACCGGATGACGGGCCATTACCTCTTCTATCGCCGGTCCGCACTCGATCAGACTGGCGGGGGAAATATGCACCCCAGCCGGGATGTACTCCGGGCCTTGGAAGGTGGCGTTACGGATGTAATTTTCACGTGCACTCAACATGATTGGAACTCCTCTATAGGGCATAGGGCGTAGGGAATAGGGGAAAAATGGAAAACGGAATAAAACAACCCTACGCCCTACACCCTATGCCCTACGCCCTTTCCATCATTTTTTCGCCCCGCAGCATTTTTTGTACTTTTTACCGCTGCCGCATGGGCATGGGTCGTTTCTACCGGGTTTGTCTGTCGATTTCAATTGGTATTTATCCGGATTCTTCTCGCGTTCAGTCTTCGCCCTGGCGAGGATTTCATCCTCGGCTTCGATGTCCTCGGTACTCCGTTGCTTTCTGGACAGGTCGTCGAGTTTTTTCCTGTCCTTGCGTTTGGCGAACCTGTCTTCGATTGGGTCATGTGCCATTACTGGTTTCTCCCGCAGCATTTTTTGTATTTTTTCCCGCTGCCGCAAGGGCAGGGGTCGTTTCGCCCGACCTTAGGCTGGTTACGGACGATGGTTTGAATCTTCTGCGCCTCCGCCGCTGCCTGCTGATCGGCCATATCGCGTGCAAGATCATCGTAGCCGCTGAGCTGCTCATGCACCAGTTGCGAAACCTGATAGACGCTTTCCATTTCGGCTTCAGCGCCCATCTGTGCCTTGAAAACGATGTCCGTAACCCTGTTCCGCACGGACGAAAGCATCTCGCTGAACTGGCGGAAACCCTCGCGCTTATAGACGATCCTCGGGTCCTGCTCGGCGTAACTTCGAAGCCCGACGCTACTGCGAAGATGGTCCATCGCAAGAAGATGGTCTTTCCAGGAAGTATCGTATATTTGCAGCAGGACGAAGCGCTCCAGCTCGGTCAGTTCCCGTCGCAGAAACGCTCTTCCAGCCTGAGTCAGAGTCGATTCGACATCGCCGGCCAGGTCGTCGGCGGAAATGTCCGTGTCGAAGCGTTTTTGGCACCATTCGACTATTTCAGGAACGTTCTCCGTCCCGTTCAACCCGGAAAGAAACGTTTTGACCGTCTCGGAAAGCCTCTCACCCGTGAAGAAACCCTCAGCCAAGGCAACAAGATCACCGAACAACTGGTCAACGGACTTATCAGAGAGTTTCTCGGGATCCCAACCAGCCTCGAATTTACGATTTGCCCAATCGCACAGCGCGCCGAGGGCATAGACGTTATCGGAGCCGGACTGTCCGACCGTTATATCTATGGCATAACGGCAGGGGTACTCGATTTCGCGTCGGAGATACGCGCCTTCGACGGCACGGGCGATTTTCTGCTCTGCCTCCTGCAAATCGTTTTCCGGCAACTCGGCCGGCGGTATTTCCAGGCCGAACTTACTTCGCGTCGATTCAGCCAATGCCTGAACCGCAAAACC
>DAOVLV010000409.1 GCA_030631085.1 Planctomycetales bacterium
CGATTGAGTTGCCCGTCGCCGTCGTCTGGCGGAAAGGTCTCGTCGGCGTCGTCCTCGTTCGGCTCCAGTTGGCCGTTGAGGTTGGCGTCTTCGCCGAGGACGACCGGTCCTGTGAAACCTTCTACCAGCAGCAGTTCTTCCAGCGTCGCCAGCGGACGATAATCTGCCAGAGAATCGACCAATTCGTCGGTCACGCCCGGCAAAGCCCTGATTGTTTCTGCCGAGGCGATGTTGATGTTGATTTTTCCGGCTTCATCTTCGATGCCGTAGCGAACGGATGCGCCGGATGGGTCGGATATGTCGCCGGTGAAGACGGTGAATTTCCAGCCTGTTTCGGCGTCGCCTGTAACGAGTTGTTCCTTGAAGATTTCGGGGCTGTCGGTGCAAGCCCGGTAGTTGTTCGGTTCGGTTGCCAGCATCGCCATTGCGCGGTGGATACCGCTCATTGCCGCTGCGCGTGCCTGTTGTCCGTCCCGTGACGCTTCGGCGGCACTCGACTCGCTGCGAACGACCAGCATTTGCCCGACCGCCGCCAGCGAGAGCATCGCCACTATCACCAGCACCATCACAATCACCGTGCCACGGTTCATCTTCGTCCTCCGCGTTTATTTTGGGCCTGACTCGCCCCGGCTGGTATGGCCACCACGCGCGAGACCGTCTCGAACTGGTAGTCCTCAACGGCAGTGTCTTCGGCGAGCGGTTCAGCGCCCAGACTGATGCGGATTGCCTGCGGCAGGTTCCTGTTCGTCCACGAATCGCTCCAGTCGGTGCCGTCCCAGTATTGCAGACGGATGAATTTGACGTGTTCGGTCAGGAACGTTACTTCGATGTCTTCGCCTTCGACGACGACTTTGGCTTTGATGTTTTTCAGGCAGGTGCGTTCGAGTCCGCCGATTTGCTCGACGTCGTTCTCGTCATCGTAGTGGTTCAGGCGGTAGGAGATAAGTTGAATGTCGTGTTGGGGGCCGAAAGGCGACTGTTCGGTTTTGTCGGAGGCGATTGAAGGCGTCCTTGTGATGTTCCGCGTCTCGAAGACAGCCTTGCCCGGAACGACGGCTCGCATGAAGGAGACCGTATCGCCGGCGCCTTCCATGTCCGTCCTGGCCGAGAGGATTTCCCCTGCCAGCAGGTCCATGATACGCCGCTGAGCGAAGATGGTCTGGCTTTCGGTGTCGATCTGTTCGCGGCCATCAAGCGTGTATCCGTAGAAGGCGTATATCCCCGCCGAGAGCATAATCACCAGCGATACAGCCAATAATACCTCCAGCAGCGTGAAACCGGATGTGGTTTTCCGTCTCATGGTGCGCACTCCTCTGCCCGTTCGGAAAGAGCGTCGAGGTCGAGAATCCATTGTGTCAGGTGGTATGTATGTGGGCGAAACGAGTCGGAATCGGTAACGGCGACGGTAACTTTCTTAAGCCCCGGCGCGTCGTCGGCAATGTCCTCGGTGGTGATTGTATATGTCCATCCTTTGTCTTCGTCGCCCTCGCAGGGGGTTTCGGACTTGTCGGCAATTTCGACCTGGCCGATTTCCATCTCCGCCAGAATGGACCGGGCGATATTGACGGCCTGTGCGCTGCGCTGCATATCCGCAGTGGCCTGCATAGAACTGTTTGTGGCTGAACCGATTACCGCCGCCGCGACAACGAACAACGTCAGCGCTATTATGACCTCCAACAGGACTATACCCGTCGATTTCCAATTTTCAATTTTCAATTTCCAATTGTGGGATGTCGCAGGGATGGTCATTACTCAGTTCCTTCTTCTTCGAGATCAATTTCCCGTGTTGTAATGGTTCCATCTATTCCGTTGAGTGTAATCTCGACGGCCCAGGGGTGTTCCTTCTCGTCACTTGTGAGAACTATCCTGGCTGAGTCGCTCGAACCGTCTGGCATGAATGTTATTTCATCCGGATCGTCCTGCTCGTCAGTTTCGAATTTGTCTGTTTCGTCCGGCGTGCTTTCGCCGCTGAGTTCGCAGGCTGAAACGGTAACGCCTTCAGGCAGGAGCGACTGCTCTATCCACCATGCCTTATAAGCGGTAAAGGCGTCCGGTTCGCCGAGTCCGTCGCGTTCGATTGTAACGATCGGCTGGTCAGTATCGGTATCGAACGTCAGGCGGAAGCGTCGTCCGGCGAGGGCGGCTTCGGCGCGGGTTGACCTCAGCAGTGAAGCGATGCGCCCACTGGCGGCGTCGGTTTGCGCCTTTGACAGCGAACCGCTGAAAACTACGATA
>DAOVLV010000272.1 GCA_030631085.1 Planctomycetales bacterium
GAAAGAATGCACCCGAACATGCAATACTCGCCCGCCACAGCAGAGCAGAACGTCTGGACACCACCGTCCGGATCGGTGATGTATTTGGGCGAGTGCGTCAGGACTACGCCGGAGGTTCCCATCGCCGCCGAAACCACCCCCGCCCTCACGACGCCGCACCCGACGGCCCCTGCCGGTTGATCGCCCGCACCGGCAACCACAGGCGTCCCAACCGAGACGCCCAATTGCCTCGCGGCGCGACGAGTTACCTCACCGGTGATTTCGTGCGATTCATACACCGGTGGGAGAATTTCGCGGTCAATCCCGAAGAGTTTCAGCATCTTCGACGACCAATCCCGCTTTCGCTGGTCGAGCATCAACGTCCCGGACATATCAGAAACGTCGCCGGCGTATTCACCCGTCAATCGAAGGCGAATGTAATCTTTGGGCAGGAGGATGTGGCTGATTTTCTCATAGACTTTCGGCTCGTACCGACGGACCCACAGCAATTTTGTCAGCGTGAACGACGTCATCGCGACGTTACCGACGAGCCGGATGAGGGCGGCCTTTCCGCCGGTTTTCCGCTCGATTTCCTCGGTCTGTTCGATTGTACGCTGGTCGTTCCAGATAATGGCCGGGCGGAGGACTTTGCCGAAATTGTCCAGGCAGATAAGTCCGTGCATTTGTCCGGTCAGTCCGATACCGGCAATATCCTCACCGTTGATTTTTGCCTTGGCTATTGCGGCGCGGACGGCCTTGACCGTCGCTGTCCACCACTGTCGGGGGTTCTGCTCGGACCAGGACGGTTTTGGCGTGCTGACCGTATGGAAGCCTGTAGCCGTAGCGAGCACGCGCCCGCGAGCGTCCATAATCAGCGCCTTCGTGCCGGATGTTCCAACGTCAATACCAAGATAATACGCCATTGGTTATTCTCCACCGGAGAGAATCTCACCGAGACAACATTGAACCACGCGACAGTACCATTGGCAAGCATGCGGTTATCGACCGGCCGTTCAGGCATGTTACGCCGGAAACTCATCCGGTAACAGGAGCGACAATTATATAAAAAAAGGGTGACATACACTTGACACCCTTGTTGCGGCGCGCGATGTTGTGAGTAATTCATTCACGGAAGCGATTGGGGTCGCAGGCATGGAAGGTCGATGGTCGGACAGGAGGTCCGTGCGGTTTTTTCCCGCCGGCGGTTGCGGGAAAGGGGGATTCACTCTCGTTGAAATTCTCGTTGTTCTGATGATCCTGGCTTTGCTTCTGGCGATGCTGGTTCCGTCGCTGTCGGCTGCGAAGCGTCAGGCGTTCCTGACCTCCTGTGCGATGCAGATGCGAGGCGTCGGTGTGGCCTTGAGGCAATTCGCCGGCGCAAATCGGAACCGCCTTCCGCCCTTCGCATTCAGCGATTACGACGGTAATCTGCCACTCAGCGGGCACTGGGGTGGTTGGAGCCAGGAAGGCGACCCGGACTGCTTCGGCAGGAGGGGAGTCGAAAACGTCAATCTTTATCGCCTCGTCGCCGACGATTACATATCGGTCGCCCATTCAATCTGTCCGGGGGCTGACAAATCGCTTGTTGACGGTTCGAGCAGTTACTTCCCGCACACTTCCAAATTCAGCACCTATTGCCTTCGGATGCCTTATAGCCGGGACGTTTTCCGCGCCTCACCGAGCCTGTCGGGATGGGCGTCGCAGGGGTTGCTGGGCATATACACCCAGGCCGGCGGCGGCGAAAAATTCCACTTCGGTGCGAGCACCGTAACCGTTCCGCTTCTTCGCGTGGACCTGTCCTATCGCGAGATTAACCCCGCCGACGGTGAGCAACGCGCGATGAACTTTTCCACCGGAGCGATATTGAGCGACGCGTTCTGGTATCAGGATCATCAACGTCAGGCCGATGAGGAACCGGGGCTGACCACCTACAAGGTCCGCGCCGAATGGTGTCATGGTTCGAGGTTTAACGTTCTGTTCGGCGACGGGGCGGTCGAGAGTATTGCTGATGACGGAACGGTGGCTGCGAATTCAGTCGGGCCTGATTCCGACCTGGGCGACGACGGTACAAACTTCGCCTCTTACGCAATCACCGTCTGGAGATACTTCGAAGATAACAGATAGAGCGAATGTCAGACGGGTTCTTCCCGACGGTTATTTTTCGTTGGTATGGACAACCAAAGCCTTGGCTCAGCCGACCAGTGCGGGTAAAACATCTCATATGGGATTACCTGTTGTAGCCATTGTGGGCCGACCTAACGTCGGTAAGAGCAGTCTGCTGAACTGTCTGACCGGAAAACGTATCGCAATTGTCGATGCGACGCCGGGCGTTACGCGCGATCGGATCAGCACGCCACTACCAATCGGAGCCGACCCCGAAAAATACGTCGAACTCGTCGATACCGGCGGGTACGGAGTCGAAGACGTCGATAACCTTACCGATCACATCACAGGCCAGATCGATTATGCGATGACGGCGTCGGCGCTGATACTGTTCGTGGTCGATGCGCGAGAGGGCGTAACGCCGCTGGACAAGGCTGTGGCTGAACGGCTCCGACATATCGACAAGTCCGTTATCCTCGTGGCAAACAAGGTGGACTCATTTAATACACTGACCGAGCAAGGCGAGTTGCACGCGCTCGGTTTCGGCGAGCCGATGGTAATCTCGGCCACTCATCAACTTGGCACTGATGCGTTGCTGGAGGTAATCGCCGAACGTGTCGGTTCCGCCGCCGAGGCCGAAGACGAACCGATAATGAAACTCGCCATCGTCGGGAAGCGAAACGTCGGCAAAAGCACCTTCATCAACACCCTTGCCGGGACGGACCGGGTCATCGTTTCTGAAATCCCCGGTACAACTCGCGACAGCGTCGATGTGCGGTTCGAGATGAACGGGCGGGCGCTTCTGGCCATTGACACCGCCGGTGTCCGCAAGAAAAGCAAACTCGCCGACGACATCGAATACTACAGCCGGCATCGCGCGATGCGGAGTATCCGACGCGCCGACGTGGTAATGCTGATGTTTGATGCGGTCGAACCGGTCGGAAAGGTCGAAAAGCAATTGGCTGCGTATATCAGCGGACTTTACAAACCAACCGTCTTCGTCGTCAACAAGTGGGACCTCGTGCCGGATGACGTTACGCGGGACGAATACGGGCCTTACCTTACGCGCATCCTTCCGGAACTTTCCTACGCCCCGATTATTTTCACATCCGCCGATAGCGGCGATGGCGTCGGCGAGGCGGTCGGACTGGCCGGCGAGTTGTTCGACCAGGCCCGCCGGCGCGTAGCCACAGCGGAATTGAACATCGCGTTCGAGGAGATAGTGGCCGCCCATGCGCCCAGGGCGAAACTTACGCATAAGTACCCGAAGATTTATTATGTTACGCAGATAGCGACCGCCCCGCCGACTCTGGCAGTATTCGTCAACAATGTTGACTCCTTCGAGCCGGCATTCCGCCGATACCTCATTAACCAACTGCGCCTGCGCCTACCCTTCCCGGAAGTGCCCATCCGCCTTATCTTCCGCCCCAAACCGGCGCGGACGTATGAATCGTGAGTTTTTCCGCAAAGTCCGGAAATACCAACTAAATTATCGATCCCGATTTTCACAAGTTGAAATTTCAAAGGCAGTACTGCATAATCTGTCGATGAATTATCTTGAATTTAAAATAGGGGTAAAATGTCAGGTTTGACACCCCAATCATTCGCCAGGAAATGGCAGGATAGTAAACTAAAGGAGCGTTCAGGTTCACAGGAACACTTCATCGACCTTTGCCGGATGCTTGGGCATGGAACCCCTGCACAACTGGACCCCAAAGGCGATTTCTTTACATTTGAGAAGGGAGCAGAAAAGCAAGGCGGAGGCGACGGATGGGCCGATGTCTGGTACAAAGGGCATTTCGCATGGGAATACAAAGGCAAGCACGCGAATCTCAAAGCC
>DAOVLV010000223.1 GCA_030631085.1 Planctomycetales bacterium
AGTCCCGGCAATTCAAGAGAAAGGTGGGACTCCACTTCGTTCCGGCCCAGTCTACGGACTCATTTCGATCCAATCCTTGTTCATCCGCTCTCCTTTTTATTGCCTTCTACTATGGCATGGCAGTTTTCAGGAATTGTGCTTGACAAAACTCAGGTGGGGGGATAGACTGTCGATCAGTTTCAATGCAGTGGGCGTGGTGCTGGGGTTGTGAATATCGGCTGCTCGGTCGGTTCCCTTAGGCGTTCTTGCTCAAGCTCAGTGCAAGAGAGGAGAGTCTTATGCTTCGAATCAATTCCCTGTTAGGTTGCGCGGTCTGCGCGGCAATGGTGTGTGTGTCGCTGGTCTCGGCTTCCTTGGGGCAGGCAGTCGTCGATGATTTTGACGACAACGCGCTGAATTCAACTTTGTGGGATTATGTCGTGCTCGACGGCGCTGGTGCCTTGGCTGAGACGAACCAGCGCTTGGAGTATACGTCACCGGGGGAGAACAATGGCGCTCCTGGTGACGAGAACGCCGCCTACTACAAACTGAAGACGCCAGCGGCATATGGATCCGCGTGGATGCTGACACTGGACGTCCATGTTGAGGACTACAACAGTTCGGTGCCTCCTAGCGATTACGAGTACGGGATGGAGATAGGGATATTCAACCCCGCGGATAGCGGTGACCGCCTCTGGCTCGGACGCTATCGAGGGTATGACTGGCACCCCGCTGGCATTGACAACTCGTGGTGTGTGTACAAGGCTACTGACGACTCAGACGTGATCGATGACTTCACCCAAGCCAACGGGAGCGATGGCACGATGAAGATCGTCTGGGATGGCGCGAGTATGTCGATGTACTACCGAGAAGACGGGGCGTTCCAGGTACTGATGACGGGTGTTGGGCTTTCCGACTGGGGTATGAGTTCCGGGGATGCATTTGACATCCTAGTCGGCGGCCAGGACACCGCCCATCCCACGGCGCTTGACGAAGGACAGAATCTTTACGCCGACAACTTCGAACTCGTTCCTGAGCCCGCGACATTGGCCCTGCTGAGCTTCGGCGGACTCGCGATGGTCCGACGTCGGCGAAGTGCTTGATCAGAATCGCCTGGACACGGATCGCCCCGTGTCAGATGCCCGAAGATTGCTCACTCAAGCGAGTAGGCTCCGGACGAAGCGAAGCGAAGTCCCAGGCTACCTTTACCGACTACTGGCGACTGACTGCTACTTCTGCAATGCCTTGTCTGCGATGTCTCGTCGGTAGCAGGCATCTTTGAATTTGATTTTATCGACGGCTTCGTATGCCCGCTTTTGGGCGTCGGCGATGGTGTCGCCGAGGGCAGTTACGCCCAGGACCCGCCCACCGGCTGTTACTACTTTGCCGTCGTCGATGGCGGTTCCGGCGTGGAAAACTTTCACGTCGCCCAGCGCGTCAGCCTCGGCGATTCCGGTGATTTCGTGCCCTTTTTCGTATGAACCCGGGTATCCGCCCGATGCCATTACCACGCAGACCGCCGGGCGCGGGTCCCATTCGATTTCGATTTCGTCCAGTTTGTGCTCGCACGTCGCCACCATTGCCTCGACGAGGTCGCTTTTGAGGCGCATCATCAGAGGCTGGGTTTCCGGGTCGCCGAATCGGCAGTTGAATTCCAGCACTTTAGGCCCCGCCGGCGTAAGCATTATCCCGGCATAGAGGCATCCTTCGTACCGTCCGAATGATCGTCTCATCGCATCGACGATGGGCACGAGGACTTCTCGTTCGATACCCTCCATCATCGTCGAATCGACGACGGGCGTCGGGCTGTAGGCCCCCATCCCGCCTGTGTTCGGGCCTGTATCGCCGTCGCCGATTGGTTTGTGGTCCTGGCAGGGTTCGAGCGGGTATATGCTCTTCCCGTCGCACAGCGCCAGCACCGACGCCTCCTGCCCAGTGAGCAGTTCCTCGACGAGGACGGTCGCGCCGGCATCGCCGAAAATTTTCTCGGACATGATTTGTTCGAGCGGCTTGACGGCCATGTGTGGTTCCGGGCAGACGAACACGCCTTTACCCTTGGCCAGACCGGCGGCTTTGACCACCACGCCCTGGTCGCGCGAGAGGACGTAATCGCGAGCATTCCTGAGGTCTGTAAAGATGCGAGTCTCGGCGGTGGGTACCGAGGCGATTCGCATCAGTTCTTTTGCGAATGCTTTGTCGGCTTCGAGTTTCGCGCCTTCAGCGACGGGTCCGAAGCACATAATCCCCTCGGCGCGGACGGTATCGACCATTCCGTCTGCCAACGGGTCTTCGGGTCCGACGACAACTAAGGCGATGTCTTTTTCCTTTGCGGCTGCGACGACGGCGGGAATATCGTCGGCCTGTATCGGAAGGTTTTCGCCCAGTTCGGCGGTTCCTGCGTTTCCGGGCGCACAATAGAGTTTGTCGCATTGGTCGCTTTGAGCGATCTTCCATGCCAGGGCATGTTCGCGCCCGCCGCCGCCGACAATCAGTATGTTCATAGTAATTACCCTTTTCCCTAATCTACTTTCCATCTGGTAACAATATCAGGACCCGTCTCGCAGGCGACCAGAAGATCGACAAATCGCCGTCGAAGTTCGGCCATCACATCGGCATGTTCGTTCGAGACATCTTTTTGCGCTTCGGGATCGGCTTGAAGGTCGTAAAGCCGGTCCTCGCCCGTGTCGCCTCCGGCGCGGAATTGTTTGGCCAATCCATCCACCGCGTAACTGACCTGCTCATCGCCCGTCGGGGTCTTCATCGGGAATAAGGTCGCCTGCCACTTACCCTCGGTAACCGTCGCCAGCGCGTCGGCTCCGCCGGCGTAACCGAAACTGAAGGCGCGCTGCCTGTGCTCGTTCCTGCCGCCCTTTACCACCTTCAGGAAGGACTCGCCCTGCACGGCAGGGGGTATCTCCACCACGGCGGCGTCGAGTATGGTGGGCATTATATCGGGCGGCTGGATGACGGCGTCGCTGCGGCCTGGATTGACTCCGGGCATCCACAGAATAAAGGGGATGTGGCTTATCTCGTCGTACAGGGGAATGTGGCTCCAGGTGGAAGCCTCCCGCGATTGGAGGGCCTTGCCTATTATCCCGTGCTCCCCGTGGAGGAATCCGTGGTCGGCGGTGAAAATGACCATCGTGTTCTCCATGAGCCGCATGTCTTCGATCTTCTCCAGGAGCATTCCGACCCATCGGTCAACGAGGGTAACTTCGCCGGCGTACAGCGCCCGGCAGTGCTTGAGTTCTTCGGGGCTTAGGTACCCTTCCACGTGGTCATAGTGGGGATAGTCTATAACCTTGCCGGTATATCCGGGATCGTAGCGATCGACGTACCAGGCGGGCGGGTCCCACGGCTCGTGCGGATCGAAGGTGTCCACGTAGAGAAAGAAGGGTCGGCTGGAGCGGTTGTCTTCCAGCCACTGCCCGGCGGCGGTCATCGTGCGGGCGACGAAGGTGTCCGATTCGTATCGCCAGCCGGCGCGGTTGCGATAATGGGGCAGGTCGCCGAACTTGCGAAGCATCTTCGGATCACAGGCCGACATTTCCGCCGGACCCGTCTTCCAGAAATCCCCCTCCTGTCCGCGAATCCATTCGAATCCGTCGAAGCCGCGCTGGTAGTTGTATCCGTTCTCAAGGGTGTGATTGGTGTCGGAGATCATCATCGTTGTGTAGCCGGTGTCGGAGAGCACCTGGGCCAGGACGGTTTCCTCCGGCGGCAGCGGCGCCCAGTCGATATAGGTGGCGGTGAATCGTCCGGTGAGAAGATCGTGCCGATTAGGGACGGTCGGGAAACTGGCGGTGTAGGCCCTGTCGAAAACCAGGGACTTTTCCGCGAAGGCGTCGAGGTGAGGCGTGCTTATCCACTCGTTGCCATAGACTCCCAGGTGGTCCCGCCGGAAAGTGTCCGAGACGATGACGACAAAGTTCATTCGTTCCTTACTCATCGATTCTTCCCTTTCTTCATTTTCTCAAAAGATACCGCCTCTGCGATTTTCGCCGTCGGGAATGCCGGAATCGGCCGGTTCGGGCTTTATAGATATTTCCTGCGGGTTTTCAGGAGTTGGTCGAGTTGTTTTTTGAAGGTCTTATCCGTGTCGCGTGGGCTTCGGGCTTCGGTGGTGATGGCGACGATAAGTTTGACCAGGCCGGCGAAATCGTCCAGGTGGATTTGCTCTGCGACGATTCGGTTTCCGGGACCCTGGTTGTGGAGGTTGAGCAGCGGCAGACAAAGCGCGGCGGTCATGTAATTCCACATGGCATAGACGGTCGATTCGCACGTTCCGCCAGGCATCAACTGGCGGGCGAAGCGGAAGTTTCGGTCGCGTTTATTCAGCGCCTTGGCCACAGCCGTAACGTGGGCCGTCAGCATCGGGTCGAATATCCGGGTTGCATCGCCGACGCGGATAATCGCGCCGTCTCCCAGGCGCGCCCCCGGCTGGGCCTTGGATGTTTCGACCGAGATGATTATCGCGTC
>DAOVLV010000001.1 GCA_030631085.1 Planctomycetales bacterium
AACGCTGATAGCGTTCCCGACTACTGTAACGACCTCTGAACCTGCCGTGCCACCAGCAGTATATTCAATAGTAACATCTTCGCCAGTCGAGCCAGTGGCGACAGCCGTATAAAGAAGATAACCGTTCGCCACAACGCCCGTCTGGAGTATAGCGTACCAATCCGGGTCCTCCGGTATCTCATACTTGCCCGGCGGGATAGAAACTAAAGCGCGATTGGTCGCCGAGAGAGCATTACCGCCGGGCGTCAAAGCCTTTGCAGCCGTGTAAGCGGCCAGAAGATTCGTCCCGTTGGCTACGTCGGTTGCACCTCGCTGGACGATAACCATCGAATCGGGAGCGTAACCGATTTTGTCGGCAGTGACGGCCTCGTTGGGGATTGTTTTTCCGAAACTTTTAATCATGGCTCACCTCACGAGAAAATTCGATAGACAACGCCTTCGCCGTTGGCGCCGACCTTGACATAGACCTTGGCCGCGTCGTCGATTTCGATTTCGACGCCCTCGAAGTTGGTCGGCAGCAATGGCTTGTTCTGCCCCGCCGAGTCGCCGAGGAAGACCGGCTTGGTATTCCCGGCTACCCCGTTGGCGTCGCAGGGAGGGCCGATCCAGACCGACCGGCATGGCGTAGGAACATCTACGAGCGGCTCGGCTGTCGCGGTATCCGCTACGATTTTGGTATCGCCGGGGAACGACTTGGCGGGTGTGATTTCAACGCTGAAAATAGTAGCCATTTGTATGCTCCTGTTTTTTTTGCAATAAGCCCCCCGCATTGCGGGGGGATTATTCTTCCCGTTTATCCCCCAGCAGTGTTGGGGGTTTGTTGGTCAGTTTTCGGCGGTTCGGCGGCGCTCACCACAGGCGGCTGCGCCGCCGCCAGATGTTCCATCGCCTTTGTCAGGACATCGGCGGCGTCGGCCTTGACCATTTGCTCACGGTGTCTGGCGTTGGCTTCGTCGTGGCGGGCGGTGTCGGCGTCGGCCTTGTCCTTCCTTGACTGTTTGCCTTTTTTCGCCGCATACCCCACGCCGCCAAGGCCTAACACACCGAGAACCCAAGGCGTGTATTCTTTCGCCAGAGTAATCCACTCTTGGGCTTCTGACTGAGCCTCGACAATTCCCTCGCGGAGTTTTTCAGATACTTCTCCCGCCGTCACCCGATCTGTGGAAATATCACCGGCTATCGCGTTGATCCGATCCGTCTGCGCCGTTATCGCGTCCACGACCGCCTGATCGGAGTCGGAAATCTGCTTATCGCCGGGGACGGGAATCTCTTGTGTGAACTCTGCGGTCATCTTGCTGAATCCGACAATGGCCCCAACCCGCTGGACGATCTCGGCGGAGTTGATTTTCTTTTTGGTCCGGACAAGTTCGGCCAGGTCCGCCATTGCCGCCGCGGTGATCTCTCCGGCGCGTGCGTAGAGGTCCTTTTTGAGTTTCCAGGCGGCGATCTGTTGTTGTTTCGCTTCCCACGTCCCAGCAGCGGCTGCTATCAGCGGCCCCACATCAACGGGGTGTTTCGGTTCCCCTGCGTAGGCTCTAGCCGGAGTGGTTGATTTTGCCAGTATGGTCGCCGCCGCTGAGCCGGGCGGAAAACCAACCCAAGCACCACCCTTGCCAAGATCGTCGGAGGCCTGGGCGGATTGCTTTTGTTCTTCGGTCGGTGCACGCCGAAGGCCGGAAATCTGCATATCGCATCCGGTCAGGCTCGCCAGCAGGCCGATGAGAGAGATAATCGTGCGTTTCATTTTGTGTCCTTTCCCGAAAGTTGCCCTTTGATTTCGTTGACGGATTCAAGAACTTCGTCCAGTTTTGTCTCGATGGTTTTCTGTTGTTCGGCTCTGATTTCGACTTCCGTTTTCGTGGCGGTGGCGGCGGTGCTGGTAGCGGCAATGCCAGCCGAAAGCATCAGGTGGCTGAAAATTAACGCGGCGAACATCGCCAGCAGTATCGTTACCAGTGTCCTGAGCGGAATCACGCGGGTTCCAGGACAGTCCGCACGCCTCTTGTCGCATTGTTCAACGGTTACATTAGCCATAGGTCGCTCTTTTCCATAATCCGGCTTGCCGGACCGGCGGAGTCCATTCCACCGGCCCGGCCTCCGGAAGGCTTCTCGGACACGAGAAGAAGCCACGGATTTTTAGGCTTCAGGCTTTAGACTGTAGGCTTTAAGGACAGCCTACGGCCTGCAGCCTGTCAGTTAAGCCGAAGTTACCCAGATGCCGCGTTTCTCGACGCATCGCCAGATACCGGCGGCGGTCGTGCACACCAGGTGCAGGAAGTCGCCGCGAATGGATGTGGCCTTGGTCAGAAGCGCCGTCTTGGTAGCCGCGATTGTCAGGTTGCCCTGAATCGTCTCGTTACCGTTCAGGTCAACCGTAACCAGTGCACCGGCGTCGGCCACGTCGTTGACGACGATCACTTCCATGCCGACAACGCCGACAGGCAGAGTAAGCGTCTTGCCGTCGGCGGTGATGTGAATGACCTTGCCGCTGTGAGTTGCGGCGACGAAGGTCAGGTCCACGGCGGTCATGATGTGTGCCCTGTGGGGCCAGACCGGAAGGTCCAGGTTGGGCACGTTCAGGCTGAAGAAGCAATCGGTGTCGGTCGCGGCCAGTGCCTGGTTCAGCGTGCCGACCCAGTAGTCGCCAGCGTTCGCATCGGTCGTGAACGCCCCGGTGCCCGCATCGCCATCGACCGGATCGCCGTCTTCGTCATAGTAGAGGTTATCGCCGGCGTTGCCGATTACGGCGGCGTTGCGGCCACGACAACTACCCGCAAATAACGGCGCGTGCTTGGCTCCGATCCCTACGTTCTCGGCGACTATGCCGACGATACCGCCGATTCTGACCAGCGTTCCGCCACTGATAATGGCCCCGGTCGCATTGGTCATGTCGATATAAACGCCATTTGAGTCCAATTCTGCTTTCATGGTTTTGTCCCTTTCAGTTCAGTGTTTTGTAATTCGTAATTCGTAATTTGTAATTCGTTACCAATTACCAGTTACCAGTTACCAATTACCGATTTTTATCAGGCTGTATTTTTCTGTGCCGAACGGTATTCCAGCGCGGCGGCTCCGGCGTCGATGAAGATTTGCAGGATTACCCCGCCTGCGACGTAGTCCGGGCCGGGGTTGAACCGCGTAACCGTCGGCTGCTGTTTGCTGTTCAGGAACGCCATGCCGATTGCGCCTTGGTTAGGTGCGCCCGTCAGGTACCAGGTAGTTGCGCTGGCGTTGGCGTGGAAGGCCGTATCGCTGAGACGGCCCTCGATCACAGGGGTAATCGTCTTGCGGTGGACGTTGGTGTCCCCTTCGGTGGTGTTGTCGCCGCCGCCGTAGCCGAACATTTGGGAACTGTTGAGCAGTTTCAGGCTGGTTCGCTCCAGTTCATCGGGGATCAGCAGAATCTTCGCGGGTCGGTTGATTCGACGCTTGCCGGCGTTTTTCTGCTGACGGTACTTCCGCTTGGCCGTCGAGAGGTTTTCGTCGTCCAGAGCATTGGAAGTATTGAGGTTGAGGTGACTGGCCGCATGGAACAGGGCCTTACCGTCCCGCATGGTCGGATTACGAAGCAGCTCGGTATAGGCCAGGTCGCCCAGAAGTTCCATCGCTTCCTCGCCCATCAGCCTGGCGGTATCGTTCATCAGGCCGAGCGCATCGTCGATGAAGTGCTTACGGGTAATTGCCAGCAACTCGGCATAAGTACCGATCGAGTAATACTCGCCTTCCTCGACCAGTTTGCCGTGCTTGATCTCGCCGGTGGCCCCGCTTACCTCTTTGAGTCGCCCGTTATGCGCCAACCTCACGCCGGTGTGTTGCTTAAAATCGCTGGCGGGCATGATCCGGCACCAGTCACGCCAGGTCTGGGCGGCGTTCTCGAATCCGGCCATGACGAACAGGTGACCGGTATTGGAGAAAATCAGCGACAGATCGTTCGTGGTAAAGGCCGCCCGGAGCATTTCGTCCCGGTCGGAGGGAACGTCCCGGCGCGCCAGCATGAGAGCCGTGCGGGCCAGATCGACCATTGTGAGGTCACGGCAAGCCTCGTCGGCGCGGTTGGTAACCTCCTCGCCGTAGGTCCGAAGGATAGCGTCGTCTGCGAGGCCTTCTCTCATGCAGAGACCCGCCTCGACCATCTGGCGAGTCATCTCGCCGCCGCCGGTGTGGATGGCGGGGCCGGAGATGCTCGGACGATGCTCGCGGACGTGCTTGAGGACCTCGGCCCTGGCCAGATCGACCGAAAGCCCGTCAGCGATGCAGCGGGTGATCACGTCGTCGGACACATCCGGTCCGGCGAGTTCGCGGATCGCGTCGCGCCTTACGGCATCCTCGGCGAGGAGTTCGGCGTTGGCCTCACGACCGGCCCGCTTCAGCATCGCCTTGGCGTCCTCGAAGTTGATCACTTGCGGATCACCGGTGTTGCTCCGCTGGACATCGTCGGCGGGGGATTTGTCGGCGGGCGTCTTGTCCGGTTCGACGGGCGGGTCGCTGACCTTACTGCGTGCGATCTCGTCATCGTAATCTTTCTGCAACGCCGTTCGCTGCACCTCGTCGAGGTCTTCGGCCTTACCGAAGCCCCGTTCCATCAGCCATTCTTCAAAAGTTTTCATGTTGGATTCCTTTCCTTTTCGAGGCGTTCGGTTAGCCCCATTGTTTTGGTGTCTGTTAATCGCGTCGGGATCGTTTCCGATCGCGCAAATGCTTACTTCTCTCGGCCGCCACTTTGTGATAACGCGCATGGCCATGTCTTCGGGGGCGGTGTATGTCTGGCCCTGAATCGTCTTGGTTTTGCCGGGTTCTATGTCGATAGATCGCAGAATCTGTGCGCCGATGCTGTAATCGGTAAGGTGTCCTTCTTCGACCTTCGTGAAGGCCTCTTCGGCGTCGTGTACGGTGGAGTAGTGGATCGTGGCGGCGATTTTCTTGCCGGATCGCATAAGTCCGCGGCCCGAGCCAAGAACGCCCTTCTGACTGAAGCGTTCATGCGTGTCGAGTAGCGGTACCTGTTTGGTCGGAACCATCCCGCTCGCCAGGAGTACACCGACGACTGTTCTGTACGTCCGGCGGTCCAGGTCTATCTGCGGATTTTCTGTGGCGATAATCGCTTCGACAGTGCGGGCCTCCCTGTTGAGCGTGCTGGGCTTCAGCGTTACGCTTGCGCGCAGGAGACAATCGGCCTTGTCGGGCAGTTCGGCCCTCTGGATTACGTCGCCGACGAACTCGCGGACTCTACGCCGCAATGGTTTTGGGTTTCTTGTCGTCTTTGACTTCATCTTCGATTTCCTCATCCCTGTCTTCGTTGGTGTGGATGGCTGGTTTTTTCGCCAGCGCCGCCGACGCTTCGTCCGCCGTCAGTCCGAGTTCTTCGGCCTTGCGTTTTCGCTCGGCGGCCAGTTCGAGTCTTTTCATTTTCACTTTGTTCTCTTTTTCCAGTTGCACTTCCCAATCCCGGCCACGCTCGGCGCATACGTCGATGTAGGTTTCCGAGCCGTTGTGCAGGCTCTCGGTGATGGCCTTTTGTTCCTTGACCGGATCGCCATGGACTGTCGGCATACGGAAGTACCACTCGGACGTGCGGATGATCTTCCTGACATCGAGGCGGTTGAGAGGGAAAAGCCACCGGTTGACCCGGCGGGCCTCGTTAAGCCACCGCCCAAAGACGGGCTTGAGTTTTCGGCGGGAATCCCGATTCCGAATCGTCAGCACGAACAGCAGAAACATCTGGTGATCCAGTCGTCCCGAAGCGAAGTTTTGACCTTTGCTGTCGGCGGCGGCGATGTTGTAAGGCATACCTATGGGTCGGCCCATTGAACTTTTCCGCTCGCGCATGTACTCGGCATAGGACACCGAGGGCTGTTTGGGATCGAATTGAAACGCGCCGTAACCGGCGGGCATGACCATTCCGGCATGTCGGGCAAGTTGGATTTCGTCCATCGCCTCCCAGTTCTTCGCATCATCGGCGTCCATCTCGCCGTTGAAAGCGCTGTTTGTCTGGATAACGAACGAAATATCGGCGGCGGTCTCGGCGGCGCTCAGGACGGCCAGTGCGTACCGGCGGAGTCCGGCCATCTCCGTCAGGGCCGGGGTGAACCACGGATAGCCGCGATGCTGGCCCGGCTCGATGGGAACGAACGAGTGGACCATGTCGGCGGCTTCGACGGTCTCGGATTTGCCGTACATCTTCCATGATTTCGCCGACGTGTCTTTGGGGTGGCCTTTGGAGATGTGGTAACGGACCTTGCGGTTCCGTTCGTCGAATTCGATGCCGTCCTTAATCTTCGAATCGGTGATCCGGTTCCACGGCGTAGCGAGCCGTTCGGCGGCGATTGTCTGCAAACGGAATTTGACTTGTCCCGGATAATCATGGTCGGTTGTCCAGGTCAAAAAATCCTCGCCGGCCACGCACTGCTCGCGCACGCCCAGTGACATCAGATCGCCGATGCTGACATCCCGTTCGGCGAAGTCGCAGTCCTCGGCGAAGTCGGCGAATTCGGCCTCGATGATCTTATCGAGTTCCGGATCGCCCGTGTGGACCTGAAGAGTCGGTCCGTTGCCGACGACAGCGGTAACGAGCGTGTCGATCATCCCCTTGGCGTTGCCGTTGTTGCGGGTCTCGTATCGCAGGCGGTCACGGACGACCGGCAGGTCTTCGCTCAATACCGCGCTGAGCGGGCGACCGTTGGCGTCGGTGAAATGTTTATCGGTAAGCCTGCCGGTCGCGGCGGCGTCGATGCCGGTACGTTCCATTTCGCTGAGCCGGGGCCGCCGGCGGACTTCGACGTGCAGGGGCCGAGAGTCCGCCCCGAGTATCGGCGAACGTCTGACTATCGGCATTACTTCGTTCACTTGGCGTCTCCATGCGCGAGCGGGACGAGCTTAAATCCCTGTCCGCCGGAACTTGCGGCCTGCTGCGCTTTGAGGTTTCCGACGGCCGCTATCATGCTGTCGAGCGAGTGATACGTAAC
Organism: Planctomycetales bacterium; assembly: GCA_030631085.1. Classification (GTDB taxonomy): domain Bacteria; phylum Planctomycetota; class Phycisphaerae; order SM23-33; family SM23-33; genus JAUWNJ01. The sequence goes on from DAOVLV010000001.1 coordinate 6,963, forward strand.
CGTCCTGCCGTTCTCGACGACGGACTTGACGCCCGCTTCGATGGCGGCTTCAAGTGCGCTAATTTGCGATGAAACGCTCATGCTCACATTCCCGTCCCCAAAGAAAAAGCCTCCCCCGACTCTGCTAGCAGTCAGAGGAGGCTTTTAAAAACTTCTGCACAAGTTCACGGCTGGCCGGCCGCGTTCCCTGGGGGCTATTCAGTTTTTCTTACCACACCTTGTTTTTCGTCCCGCCGGGGATTTATGGCAACAGAAAAATCCCGATTTTGTGAAAATCGTCTATATATAGACGATTATTTTCATTCTGACCCCAAATTGTGGCTTGACTGCCACCTCTGGAGACCGTTCCCGGCCATCTCGACCGTCTCGCCGTGATCGGCCAGGACGTATGGTTCGTCGGCGCTGAAGTAGTGGACGGCTGCCTTGACGCGATCCACGTCGGTCTTTGGGATTTCATGCCGCCAGGCGGCTTTGAAATCTTTCGGATCGGCAACTCCGGCGAATACTTCGCGGAGTTCGCAGATCGGGAAGCCTCGATATTCATGCGAAGCCTCGTAAATTTCCTCGGCCTTGCTGGGCGCGGGCATTGAAACTGTCGATTTAACCATTGCTCGAATTTCCTTTGAAAGATTGTTCGGGCCACGCCCCCGGCTGTGTCACCAGCGCGGGGGCCTTTTTTCGATTGCTAATTTCCAACCCGTCAGGGCTGGCCGTGGCGAGTTGTCAATTTTCAATTCGTTCGTGCGTGTTCACAACCTTTCCGCAATGGCGGCAAACGCGACGACGGCGGATGAATCCATATTTTCTTTCGACCTTTGTGATCTCCCAGGGCCGACCGTCGGGTGCCCTCAGGTCCCGACAGCCGCATCGCGGACAGACAATCCCCGGTGGAACATCCGCCGTGGCGGACGGCGCTTCAATTTCCAAATGATCATCGCCTGCCTCGATGGTCTCGACGGCGGTTTTCAGCGTCGCCTTCCGGCGCGTAGTCTTCTTACGAGTCGTTTTCTTCTTTTTTCGGGTTCCGGTCTTCCCGTCAACGGTCTTTGTTTTTCTTGCCATCCGTGGCGTCCTTCTTTTTCTTTTTACCCTTCGTGGTCTTTGCGGGCTTTGTGGTTCCGGTTTTGGTTTTCCGTTTCCGTTGCCTTCTCAGTCGTTTGACCTCCTCGGCAGCCAGGCGGATCAGGTCGGAGTCCGTATCGTTCACGTCGTCGGAAAGTTTCAGCGGCTCGATGTATGCCTCGATCGCGCCGACCAGGTCGGAGAGTTCGGCGATCTCAATCTCCCGTCTTCGCTCCGCTTCGTCGTGGCTGTCGCCCTCGCCGTTGTCATCCGGACTTGTCACGGCGTAGCCTGTTGGCGAAGCCGGATACAGATCGAGCAGTTTGTTAATCTCGCGCTGTGCGATGATTGCGGTCTTGGTGTCCTGGACGCTGACGGCCCGCTGGTAACATTCATGAAGCCTCGTCAGGGCGAGGCCCAGTTCGTGATCGCGGTGGTAGTCGGCTGCCCTGGTCAGTTTGGTCTTGGCCGCGTCGATTGCCGCATCCACGTCGGCAGGGTCGATGTTCAGTTTGTTCAGGCAGGCGCCGACGATGGACGCCCGGTCCTGAATGTTGCACAGCAACTTGACGATCTTGTCGATAACGTCAGGGCTCGCCGCGGGCGGATCCGCCGGCATCTCCGTGGGATTATCCCCCGGCAGTGCCGGTCTTCGACCCTGAGGCTCAGACCCGCTGGGGGGCTTGTTTATTTTGTCAGGCATTCTTCCATCCATCCCTTGTGGAATTCGTAGAGTTTGCGGTCGTTGGTGAAGACGTACTGTTCGAGGCGGGGATTGGCCGTCAGGTTCGCCGAGCCTTCGACGACCAGCCATGCGTTGCGGTCCGGGTTGGCGGCCAGCAGGACCTTGGCGTGGTTGCGAAAGGCACGGTAACGCCCACCGCGGGCGCGGATGCCGTCGAGCAGCATCGCATAGACGGCGGTCTCGCGGCGTTTGAAGTACAGCCCCGTCAGGAAGGCGATCTCGCCTATCTTCCCGGCGTCGGCCAGCGTGAACAATTCCACGGCGTTGGGCCGCGAGAGCGTCCACGTCGAGCAATAAAGCATCTCCGTCCGGCCTATCCAGTCGATGATCTGCGGTACGAACGTCCAGAAGTCATATTTCGCCGTGCTCACTACGTGGATCGACTCGCCGGGCTCCGGCGGTTGGCCGATTACTTCGGCGAGATGTTGTTTCTGGCTGATACGCTCGAATCGTCGGCGGGCGGAGACCTTTCGAAGTGTCCGGTCTGCCGGCATGTACTCCGTCTCCAGCCTTCGGCTCTGAGGCTCAGGCTCGAAGAGCGGATCGGTCGGTGGACCGTCGGCGAGCAGGTCGTCAATCAGGAATTGATCTTCAGTGTCTGTCATTTCCGTTCGGCCTTTCGTCCTGTCATCTTTTCCCAACGCTGGACGATCACATCGCAGTAGAGCGGGTCGATTTCCATCAGGAAAGCCCGCCGCTTGGCGTGTTCGGCGGCGATAAGCGTCGAGCCGCTGCCTCCGAAAAGGTCCAGGACGTTCTCGCCGGGCTTGGACGAATACCGCATCGCGCGGACCGCCAGTTCGACGGGCTTTTCGGTCAGGTGGACCATCTTCTGTGAGGCAACTTTTTTGACCGTCCAGACGTCGGCAGGCCTGCGCCCGGGACGACCCACCAGGCGGAAATCGCCGACCCGGTCAACGAGGATATCCAGGAGGGTTTCGTTTTCTTTGCGGGTTGCGGCCATGCACTTCGAAGGTAATTCAATCGCGGTATTCGGCAACGGGACGGGTTTCGCCGTGGAGCACGGATCGACGCGCCAGACGTCGCGGGCGTTCATGAATCGCGGGTTGAACCAGTGGGCCGCGCCGCTCCGCCAGCCGTAGAAGCACCACTCGTGATCGCCCATGAAATCCTTGCGCGTCAGGACGGGGTGGCCCTTGACCCAGATAATCGCCTGGGAAAAGCGAAGTTCGCTCTCGACCAGGGCCGATGGGTAGTTGGCGACGTTGGCGTAGCCGCCCCAGATGTAAAAGGACCGGCCAGGCTCCAAGACACGACTGATCTGGCCGAACCAAGCCCGTAGCAGGTGGGCGAACTGTTCGTCGCTGACAAAATCGTTTTCAAGCGGACGATCCTTAGCGCGGAGTTTTTTCGTCGTAGCGCGTTTCTCGCCCTGGCGGGCTACGTCGAAGGATTGGTTTGGCATCAGTTTCTTGCCGGCGGCCGCCAGTGCGTTGTTGCTTCTCGGTTCCACGTTGACGTTGTAGGGCGGATCGGTATTGACCAGTTGAATCTTCTCACCGTCCAGCAGGCGGTCCAGATCAGCGGCCGCGGCGCTGTCGCCGCACAGCAGCCGGTGGGCACCGAGAATCCAAAGATCGCCCGGCTTTGTGATCGCCTCGTCGGGCTGGGCTGGCACGTCATCGATCCCCGGCGGCATTTCGTCAGGCAGGCTTTCATCCAGCAGCCGCTTCACATCGTCGTCATCAAAACCCGTCGCGGCGAACAGGCCAGCGTCCTCGGCCCGCAATTCTTGCAAAAGAGATATCAAGGCCTCATCGTTCCACTTGGCAAGTTCGGCCGTGCGGTTGTCGGCTACTGCGAAGGCCTTCGCGTCCGGACCGGTCAGGCCCGTCACCACCGTCGTGATCGACTTCCAGCCGAGCCGCCTGGCGGCAAGGTACATCGCGTTGCCGGCGAGGATTTCTCCAGCGGGGTTTATGATAATTGGTTTTTGCTGACCGAACCGCTTCAGGGAAGCCGCTATCGCCTTGATGTTCCGTTCGTCGTGCATGCGGATGTTCGCCGAGGCGGGTTTGATCGCAGACAGGACGGTTGTTTTCATCCGATTCATGGTGGTCATCCTTTCATTCGCTTCTGTCTTTGCAGATCGGAGAGTCGCATTCTCTTTTTTCCGGCCGGGGGTTGGCGCTTGGCCGGTTTGCCGTCGGCGGTCTGTTTGGCGGCCGGGACGGCGACGGTTTTCATGCCGCAAATCGACGCGGCGACACAACAGGCGTAAGTCGTATCAAACCAGTGGTTCTCCCGGCGGATACGCTTCCACAGCCAGACGTCGCCCCTGCCGGGCTTGTATTCGTGCGTCCATATCTCGGCGGTGATCTGTCGGGCGTAGTTGCGATGTTCGACTGCGTTTTCGATCGCGCCGAACAAGAGCAGCGAACCGGGGCGACCGGGATCAGCCAGCAGACCCGTATGGACGAAGTTCTTCCAGTAATCCGAGTCCATGTTGTACAGCCACGCCTTGTGACTCGGCTGGAAGGTGGCGAACCAGTGATTGCCGAGTTTGCGGCCGTGGCCACGCTTGGCGGGGTGACGGTAATGGCCCTGGCCGCCGGTGCCGAAGCCTTTCGACGCACGATAGATTTTGCCGGGACTGGACCGGACGAATTCATAGACCGGCGTGTCCATCGAACTCCGGGCGTAGCCCGCATCGACCAGCGCCAAGTCAAGATGCCGCATCTCGCCGGTGTCGGCGTCGGGCCAGCCGTCGGCGGCCATGTCGCGGAACTCGCACAATGCCGCAAGGATCGCGTCCTGGACGGCGGCGAGATTTTCCGGGTCCTCCAGGTTGCCGACCAGGGGCGAATGGACCCGGATCACGCCGTAATCGATAATCAGGCTGGCCGAACGCTTCCATGCCATCACGGTCCAGTGGACCGCCCGCCCGCCGACGTCCAGCCCGGCCGTCAGGTAATCGGCCTCCGGTGTAACCGTCCCGCGATCCCGGCCGCTGCATCGCTTCATTACCGTTTGGGCGTTGATGTCGATCAGTTCGGCGACGTGGCCGAGCGGCGGGATGTTTTGGTATTCACTGTTGAAGTGAGACCAGTCGGTATCGGCGATGAAGTCATAACAAAATTGAAGGGCTGAGACCTGCTTGGCGCTGCCGTCGGGCATTTCGGTCGGGTCGAAACGATAGGGATTGGAAACAACGGCCCCGGCATCCATCGCCCGTCGATTCGCCAGGTAGTATTTGTGGGCCTTCCTGCCTGACTTGTCGCCTTTTAGAACACCGTCCTGCCGGAGTTCCATGTACCTGGTCCACATGTCCTCGCGGTCGGGTTTCTGGACCAGGAGTTTTCGGCGTGTGCCGTCCCATGCGGGCTTGACCTTCGGATCGGTGAACTTGTCGGCCAGGCAGTTGGCGGCGATGATTGTGCAGGTGTAGAGGATGGCGATGCTCTTTTCGCCGCCGAGGCCCACGATGTCCGACTCAATAATCCTCTCACGCTTCTCGATCTCGACGGGGCTGTGGGCCGTCTCGTCGGTTTCCGGGTCGTCGATCAGCACAAGATCGGGCCGCTGGCCCCGGAAATTCATCCCGCGAATCGTTCCCTCAATGCCGCGCGACGTGATCATGGCACCGGATGCGGACGACCCGGCCACGACCGGCAGGCGAATCACATCGCCGGTCCATTTGAGGTGAGTCCGCCGACCGGCGACCGTCTGGGCACTCGCCCGCTGGCTGGCCCCGGCCAGAGCGTGGATCGGGGTGCAGATTTCAGGGAAGTCCTCTGCGAGCTGATCGTTTCGCTCAAATTCGGCACGGATGTTTTCGAGGTTGTCATCCGCCTCCCTGGCATTGGCACCGATGATCACAACGAAACGCCGAAAGCCATAGACAATCGCGTAGATAGTCAGACACCGGAGAAGGGAGGTTTTACCTTCCTTGCGTGGCGCGGTCTCCGCTTTCCATCCGCCGAATTGCAGGCGATCTATGAATTCCTTGATGATGCTTCGCTGATTCGACGTAAAGGCATTGAAAAAAATGATAGGGAAGTAGGTCTTTAGAAACAGGGCTGGGTCTTTTTCGCATCGACGGCGGCGACGGGGGTTGCAAACGGGAGGGATAACGAGGTCCCGTCCCGCCGCTCGTTTGCGAGCCATCAGCGCGCGTTGACTGGCTCGCTCGCGGTCCAGAGAGGCCACCGCAGCGTGGCTTTGTTTGGCTCGTTTTCGTAAGTCTTTACCCATAACTAACTAACAGAGTCGAAAGGTAGGTGAGCGAACTTTCCAATCTGCCATAATGGCAGTTGGTAGTACCTTTAACCCCTTGGGGGCAAATGGTGGGGTTTTCGTCCCCTTGCCTATCTTAACGGTGGTGGTCCAAAAAAGGCGCAATTTGCGCTTGTTGCATTTTGGCAAACTAACAGGATGCGCGCACAAAACCCCGAATGAAGGGAATTTCCATAAGTCCCGTTTGCGGCAGGTGTTAGTATTTAAGGCCAAACACCCGAAAACCTGAAATATGCTTAACATAAGTCCCATTCTCGTTACCTTCGCTCTCCATAGCGATTTACAGCCCATTTACGACGCTGCTGGCGATGTCCACGGCCACGCCTCTCACCCGGTCAAAGTAGATTTGCAAGGTGTTCAGGTTCGCATGTCGGCTGAACTTCTGGACGTCTGCAAGGCTGTGGCCCAGCAGGATCGCGTCGGTGATTGCCGTGTGCCTCAGGCCGTGGGGCGTGGTCTTGCAGCCGATAGCCTTACTTAGCGCCACCACAATGGAATACAATCCGGTAGCGCCAAGTCGCTCGCGCCCGCAAGCCCGGCTGAGCGTGTAGAACAGTGGCCCATCGTCATGGCCTCGCTGGGACATCCACGCCGCGACCGCCTCGGCTACCAGCAGGGGCATGTCGATCCACTCTCTTTCGACGCGGCCCTTGCCGATTACGCTCAGCGCCGGTCGTTTCAGGTCCACGTTTTCGACGTCCAGTTCAACGACCTCGCCCCTTCGCAGGGCAAGCCCGTAGAGCAGGTACAGGATCGCCGTATCCCGGTAGCCTTTCAGCCCGCCTTGGGCCTTGGCGAATTCAATCATTCTGCGGACGTTCGACCGACCCGGCCCGGTCGAATCCCTCAGTGGCTGTGTCGGCAGTGGTTTGATCGTCAGCGACCACGCGATTATCCCGATGTTCCGGGCCGTGGAGGTCAGTGATCGGAGCGTTGCCAGTCGCCGGTTGATTGTGGCGGCGGCCGAGCGTTCCCGCAGGTGGGCGCGGTAGAGGCTGGCCAGTTCGTAGGCCTGGCCGTTCCCGCCTCCGATGAGTTCGGCCACCGCGCCGTCCACCGTCTTGGCGCTGAGAAAATCCGCGAATCGCCGAAGGTCCGTCCGGTAGGCCTGGGCGGTGAGTCGGCCCTTACCGGTCAGGAAGATTTTTAATAGCCGCTTGGCGTCGGCTGTTGATGCTTTTCGTTTTCTTTTTCGCGTCGCCATTCTCAATTTCCGATTTATGACAGTGTTACTGTCGCTTCGACGCCTTCGCAGTCGCAGTCGGGTGTTCCGTTTGATGGGTTTCCGGTTTCGGGTCGAGCCAGCCGCCGACAATCCATTCGGGATAGGGCCAAGAATATCTGTCGGCGTATCGGAAGTTTTGGAAACCTTTCATCGGGACAGGGGTGATCCACTGCCAAGACTTTGCATCCATGAAAATATAGCAGCCATCGAGCCATTGGCGTCCGGTCGTGTCGCATTGGATGCCGTCTCTATGACGCACTCGCTTGACGATAGCAAAGCCCCGGATGTAGCCGTCTTCGACGTAATAGACTTTGTCCCCCACGCCGATGTCGGGATATTGATTGCTGTTGAATCGTCGGAAGTATTCACCACCACCGGCGGCGATGCAGTCGGCGGCCTCTTGTGCGGCGGCTTTCATCTGTGATTTCGGTGTCGTTACGATGATGTCCATTTGATTTACTCCTCTGCGTTCTCTGTGATCTCTGTGGTTATCAGCCCATCACCTCGATGGTCGTTTTTTCGTAATCCAGCCAAGCGGCATGGGCGGCTTGGCGGTGGATTATGTCGGGGGCTTTCATGTGCGGAAATTGTCGGCATACCTGATCGCGATAACGCTCGCGATCCTGCCATTCAAGATTGAGGTAATGGTCCATCTTGGCCTGTTCGAGTTCGGTCTTTTCGGCCTGTTCGGCGGCTTGGGCTTGTGTTTGGGCTATTTTTTTACGCGCGGCGTTGACGGTTCGGTCGAGGTCGGCGAGATATTGCATCACCGTCCCGTGTCCGAGGCACGACCATCGCTTCGCTGCGCGGTACTTTTCAGCTCCACGCAGGACTTCCGCGTCGATTCGCTCGAGCGCGGCCCGGTCGCCGTCGTCGAATTCGCGGCGGATGTCGGCTTTCCATTTCGCCGGCAGTTTTTTCCCGAAGGCCGTTCCGTGGGCGATGTCGATTTGCTGGACAATCTGTTTTTTTGTGGTCTTCGGAGAAAATCCGTTACCCCCGCTTTCTGCTTTTTCCCCGTTGGGGGTAGGGGGAGTACTTCTTTCAGTACAGATACAGTACTTAGAGTCGCATTTTGCTACCACTTCCGGTAGCATTTTGCTACCGGTCGAGTGGCATTCTGCTACCGGTAGCATTTTGCTACTGGTAGCATTTTGCGACTGCTTTTCGGTAGGTTCTTTTGATGGATTTTCTCCCGATTCGGCGTCGGTTTTTTCGTCGATCTGGCCCACCTGTGGTTGCAGGATTCGGTAGAGATTCGGTTTGCCCAGCGATTGGCGCAGCACGACGATCAGTTTCGCGGATTCGAGGGCGGCGATTGCTCGCAGAACGGTATCGCGTGACAATCCCGTCCATTGGCTCAGGCGGGTCATGGATGGCCATACGTCGGTCCCGTTGGGTCCGAGGTGGGCCGCCAGTGCCATCCATACGAGTTTGGCCGACGCCGCCAGTGTCGGATCGCGGAGAATCACATCAGGCAATGACGAATATCGTCCCGGCTCGAATAGTTCATTTCTTTTCATCGTTTTCGCGTCCTTGCGTTTTTGCCAAGTCCCAAGTCCCTAATCCCTGTCCGCCAAGGCCATCGGTCCGGCGACTTCTGAAAATAAAAACCCGGTGCATTCTTGCTTGTTTATTTCCGGGGTTTTTGATCGGCTATAAAGGATCGTGCGACGTCGGTAAGGACGGAGCAATTGCTTCCATGCCAGCGATTCGATTCTTACCTTGGAATCATCGTGTTGGTAGTACATCGGGAACGGCGTAGCGTTTATCGAAAGAATCCAATCGAGGCGCTGACCGGCCTTTCTGATTGTGTCGCCTGGGTATCCGACCAGGACGTAACAGGTGATTTTTCGGAGACTCCGGCTGTCGGACCATCCGGTTGTTTCGCGGATAATTTTGACGGCCCGTTCGACGTGGCCCTTTTGGCAAGGTCGGTCGTAGGCGGTGAATAGCGACTCGATTCGCAGGGTCGCCAGTTTTCGCGCGAACCACGGCTGTAATCGGCGCGCTTCCAGACCACCGGCGAAAATGATCGGATGCCGCTGGCGGGCGAGCATGTTCAAAACCGATTCGATGTGTGGTCTTGGACAGGCGAGGATGTTATTATCCTGAAGGTTCCACCCGTCGCGGATCCGGAGCGTTCGGATAGGGCCTTCGCGTTTTGGTACCAAACAGAAATTGCAACGGTTTGGACATCCGCGACTTGTAATAGTGTAACCTGATTTCAGGTACATCCCCGGCTCGAAATCCCCTGCATGGTCGCCGAAAGCCGGCCCTCCCATTCTTACGCAATCGCCATAGATGAGTCGCCATGCGTTGTAGAGATATTGGGCCTTGGGAACGTCCCACGTAAACGTCACCGACACGTGAACCTCGTCAGCGTCGGGATGGTTCAGGGGTGGCTCGCCGACGAAGGCAAATTCATCGTCAGGCGTGGCCGCTGTCCGGCGCGGAAACACTCTGATTATTTTACTTATCATTTCTCTGCGTTCTCTGTGGCTTTGGTCGTATCTTGGGCTTTGAGTGCGTCGGGGGCGGTTTTATGCCGCCGCGTTTGATCTTCCCCTCGGCGAGCGTTGTGTAATCCCCCAGCGGTGCTGGGGGTTTGTTGGTAAGCCCCCGGCACTGTCGGGGGATTTTGCTCCAGCAGATCAGCCCGTGGATCGCCAGTATGAAGAATATCGCATCGCGCACGGCCAGTGCCGTCATCCCTGCGTGAATGTGCAGGCCCGCCGACAGGAGGTTCGAGACCATCCATACCGCGAAGCACGCCCGTCGCCGGTGGTTGTTGAGGACGACGCCGGTTATGGCGATGATGGTTACTGTCCAGCCGATGATTTCGGTCATTGGGGTTTTTCCTTCCGTTGGTCTCGAAAAGTACTTTGGACTGCGATCTGTTTTCGGATTTCTTCCAGTGTCGCCACTTGCTTCTGGAGGTAGTCCGGTAATTTGTCGAATCCGAACCACCTCAGTATTTCGGTCAATGTTTTGTCGGCGTGAGCGGATTCGCCCGTCAGGGCCTCAAGTAAGGCCCTGATTATGTCGTGTATTCGCGCGACCTTGCGGTCGTTTGTTTCCCTCGCGTTGTATGCCCGTCGTAACTCGCGCAGGGCCTTGTACCGTGTGCGATGATCCCGGCGGATAGCGACTTGGGCGATGAAGTTGGCCACGTCGCCCGGATGCTGTGGATATACCTTTATGGCCCAAGTTCGATGGACTTTCATGAGCCGTTCTCCGTTCTTGCTCATAGCCAAACCGATCCATCCCCTTGGGATTTCTTCCTTATCGAGAAGCCCGGTCGGATACGCCAAGTAGCACAAGTGGGCTGGCGGGTGCGGGTTATTGAATTTGCGTTGTTCGTCCTTGGTAAAGTCGGAGCGACTGATTTTCACCTCCACGAGGGCCGTAAGCAATGGGCCGTAGCGGAAGTCAATTTCCCGATATTCCTGCAACCCTCCGCTGATCAGTTTGAGTTTTTTTGCTTCGGTCGGTGTGGGGTAAATGAATGAGGCCACATCTGCGATCCATTTGCCAGCGACCGGGACCTCGGTTTCGACGGGCTTGAATCCCATCCTGTCAAGATGGTCCACCGCCACTGCCGTGATCCTGTGGGTCAGGGGCGTCTTGTTTTTATCGAGTTCGGCCCCGTCCTGCACCGGCGATGTTTTCTCTACAATGGCCATTCAGCCCGCCCGCCTTGCGGCTCGTTCTTCGCGGATGTCCTTAATCGTGATTTTGTACCGGTGTTTTATTTTGTTGGCGTAGGGGTCTTTCTCTGTCTGGGGATGATAGGAGCACGCGACGAGGTGGCTGCCGTCCTTGGCGAAAGTCGTTACCGTGACCATTTCGCCGTTCCACCCGAATGTAAAGCCTACCGCCAGGCGGCCGCGCTTACGTAGCCACGCACGAGGGACGCGGTGCTGCCACTCCGGCGGATCAACCCCGTCGGCGATAAATGGCTTCCGACCCTTCCACGCCTCGAAACTCTGCGCCGCTGATATGTTATCTGTAACCACGGCCAGCATGTAAAAACCCTCTGCGAGCCCACCGTCCATACCGCACCAGCGGTTCATCCGGTACTTTTTCAGAATTGCCGCGAAGTCTCCGGGGTCGAATCTCATGCCTGAATCAATCGCCAGCGATAAGGCCGACGCCATGGACCGATTTAATCTGTCCCATGAAAATCCTGTAACAGCAACGCTGTTTTTCCAAACAATATCAAGCAACTGGATCGCCGGTGATGGTTCTTTTTTGTTGGTCATTTAAACAGCCACTTCCTTTCTTCTAGCGGCGGAATAATTCGCCTTTACCAAGACCTCAGCGAGTTCGGGGCAGACTGAATTTCCGATTGCGGAAATCTGTCTGTATTTCGGTCCCGTCAACCGGCACCGAGAAGCGAACCGGCCCATCTGGGCGCGTTTCAGTTCATCCGGCTGGAGCATTCGCAGGCCGATGTCGATGATCTGATATTCGATGCCCGCGACCGTCACCAGGCCGTAGCGGGCGCGGGCGGTAATTGTGTCCAACGGTCTGTCAACCGGTTGGTCCTGGCCGCCGTTGCTGTAGTATTTCACGAGGAACGCCCGGACCTCGGCGAGGTGATAGCCACCGGCTGTGATCGTCGGCATGGGGCCGTTCATCGCCTGGCCGTGCTCGCACGTCCCGCGATACTTGGTCAGGAAGGCTGTACATAATCCGGTTTTATTTACATCCGCCGTTGCTGTTGGCGCGGGTCGGTTTGGGGATTGTCCGATGGATTGACCGAACCATCGCGTGAGAAAAGCCGAGACGAGCGCATGGCGACCGCCGGTGGTGACTGTGTGGAGCGGGTCGCGCAGATCGGCTGAATGCGAGCCGTGATTATTCTTAAGCAGCCACGCCGGTATGAGGTCCGGCACCACCAGGCCGTGGGCGTCGCGGGAGGCGGTGATCGTCCTGAACGGTTCGTTCAATCCCTGGCCCCGAAATTCCTTGCCGCTGTGGTTTATAGTTACGATGAACGGCTCTTTTGCCTCTATCACGTATTTCCGCAGGCCGTTGGCGATCCGTCGCATCGTGTTGTCGGCCAGTGGTCTGCGAACGCCGACCTTCCGGGCCTCGGTGTCCGTCAGGAAGATGCTGTGGCAGGGTATTGACCAATCGATGCACTCGGCTGCGGTGTGGTATGGTTTCGCACGGTCCGGCCCGTGCGAGCGTTCCGGCCAGGTTATCGGTTCGTTGTCGCAGCGGGCAACGAGGAACAGCCTGGACCGTGACGTCGGCGCTCCGTAGTCAGCGGCGTTCAATACTCTCCATTCGACGTCGTAGCCGTGTCCGCGAATCTGCCGAATGAAACTGTCGAAGGTGTGGCCCTTCCGGTCGGTGTCGATGCTGTTGTCGGCCCGCAGCGGCCCCCAGCCCTGGAACTCCTCGACGTTCTCCAGAATCACGATGCGGGGGCGGACCATCGCCATCCATCGCAGGACGACCCACGCAAGGCCACGGATACGCTTTTCGACGGGCTTGCCGCCCTTGGCCTTGGAAAAGTGTTTGCAGTCGGGGGAGGCCCATAGCAGCCCGACCGGACGGCCCCTGGTTGCGTGTAGCGGGTTGACGTCCCATATGTTCTCGCAGTAGTGAAGCGTCCGTGGGTGATTCAGTTTGTGCATCTCGATGGCGTAGGTGTCGTGGTTGATTGCAATGTCAACCGGTCTGCCGAGGGCGGCCTCGATGCCGAGCGACGCCCCGCCCGCCCCTGCGAACGAATCGATTATGAGTTCATGGCCGTCGCTGGCCAGATCGCCCACCAGTTGTTCAGGCTGGAATAATTTCATTCAAACATCCCGCCTTCCGTTTTCTTGTCTGTGTAGCTCGGCCCGTTGATCAACAGCACTTCCGGGGCAACGTCCGCCGTCCCGCCTCGCTTGTTTTGTGTGCTCAAAGCCTTGTGGCGGTAGCATTTGACCTTTGTCCAGCGAGGGGGGGAATGCGCGGGTTTTGTAAATGTCCCCTTTTCTGTCGATATGGCGACAATTTCATCAACAGAATCCGGCAAGCGACTGTTCGCCAATTCCTTCTGTATACGAATACTTACGGCGTCTTTTGAGTCCGTTTCGTCGTAATAAACAGTTAGTTTGCCATCTTTGAAAAAGGTTTTTTCGACTCCCTCAAGTTTATCAATGCGGTCGGTTATATTTGTTTTTCCCTTCCACTTCTCGGTGGGGTAGAATTCGTCGAGGCGGGGATCGTCGTAATAGGAAACGACCACGCGGGCTTTTTTAAATCGCCAAAGAAGCACCGACAGGCGAGCGTGATCCTCGGCCTCGAAGTCGTGGATGTACTTCGCGCCTTTGGTCAGGTACGGAGGATCGACGTAGATCGCCGTGCCGCCCTCGTCGGCGATTTTTCCAATCAGTTCCAGACCGTCCTTGCAGAGAATCGTTACCTCGCGCATCCGTCGCCGCCAGGCGGGGATCGAATCGATAGCCGAGGCCCATCGTTTGGCCGCGTGGCCACCGTTCTGCGTGTAGCGGGCGCAGAACCCCTGATTGTAGGATTGCGTCCCTGTAACGCCGTTTCTGCCGAGCCACGACGCGATGAAGTAGTAGTAAGCCCACAGGAGAGGGTCCGGCGTCGTTCCATTCGTTTTGTATCGTTTGACGCTTTCGGTTGCCTGGCGGAACAGAGATTCATGGCACAGCGTCCGTTTCAGATGTCTGTATAGTTCCGGGGCGAGGTACGGATCCCGAATTACGCAGGCGAGATTTATCAAGTCGTTGTTCAGGTCGTTGACCGTCTCGGAGGTGGATTTGGGCTTGCCTAACAGGACGGCCATCGAACCGCAGAACGGCTCCCAGTAGGATCGGTGCTCTCCGAGTTCGGCGACGATGCGCGGAGCCATCGTCCGCTTGCCGCCGAACCAGGGCGCTATCGCTTTGATCTTCGGTATGTTTGTATCCGTCGCCATCCGTGGCTATTCAATCTCCAATTGTCAATTGCCAATTGAAAATTGAGATTCCTCCCACTTTTTTCCGCATTGCCAGCAATGCCGGACCTTTACGCCGGTCTTGCTGTCTCGCCTGGCCTGGACGAATTCAAAGCCGCATCGCGGGCAGGTACGGAATTTGGGATGAGGGTTCATGTTTTTGCCATGCCGTTATTCCGGCGGGCGGAGAAGGAAATCACGACGGCGAATGTGGCGGACAAAGCGGAGAATCGCCCGCCCGCAGTCGTGCTTTCGTGTGTAGCCTTGCCCGCCGTCGGCGACGATGCGTCTGTTACGATGCTTCGCGTGCCAGTACCATAGTCCGCTTTTGCCTTGGGAAGTTTCAAACGTGATCATCTTAATGCTCCTTCTTTTTTAGGTTCACAAACCGGTCAATCACATGGTGATAAGCCTTTGGTCCCATTCGTCGAAATTCCGCCGTCGGAATCTTGTCAAAGAGCGGGCGGAATATCATTTTGGCCCCCTCGTGCATCATTTGCGAAAACTCCTCAAGCGTCATTTGCGGATATTTGGTCTGTAAATCTCGTAGGATTTCCGAAAGGCACGCTTCCATCGCCTCGTAGAGACCTTTGTTGAATACATCTTGTTTGGTCAACGCTCTCACTTCGTCCTCTGTGGCCTAGTTCCTGGTCCCTAATCCCCAGTCCCTGTCTGCAAAGGCATCTCGTTCCATTCGCGCCCGGCGTGCAGTCGCCCGGCTTTTTTCTTTCCGATGCGGAAAGAGCAGGTTCCGTCGGGCCATTCATGAATATGCGTTATCCACGGATGCTCGGTGATACAATCGCCAAGCGGCAACGCCCGAATCATTGCCTTCGGTATCTGCGAATCGTGTATCCACGCTCCCCATTGCTTGAAGAAGAACGGCACGTTTGCGGCAACGCACTGGTCACGGACGCCTCGCGCCCAGGCCGGGTCCATCGGTCTCGCGCCCGGGCCTGTCTCACCGCCGACGATTACCCAATCGAGCATTCGTAGCGTGTCCTCGGTTAGTTTGATTCCCGCCAGCATCGGTTCGATGGAAACAAATCTCATCACCGCAGGCGTATTTTTCAGGTGCGCAATCCGCTCGTAGCATTCGGGAGATTCGACGGTAACGCCAAGCCAGACGTTCGGGAGTGGCCAAGTAGCGTCTTGCACGGGCACGTTAGCGGCGTAGCGATAATCGGGAGCAACTCTTTCGGGGTCAAATAAGTAATTTTTGTTACGAGGGACATACCACCGTATAAACTTTCGCATTCTCGCAGGTCGTTTTGTGAGTATCTGAAAAATGTGTCGTGGGCAAATGGCTGCGACGGCGATAATCCGCTCGATGAACTCAAATGGCACATCATCATGAAACAGGTCGCCCATTGAGCATACGAAAATCATCCGGGGCTTTTTCCACCGGAGCGGTTGGTCCAGTCGGTCGGGGTGGAGCGTAACGGCGAACCCGTTCTCGTAGCCTGGCGTCCCCATCCCCTGCAAACGTTTCGCCATGCGCTTGGCGTAGCAGTTGGCGCAGCCTTCGGAGACTGGCGTACAGCCGGTTACAGGGTTCCAGGATGAGTCCGTCCATTCGATTTTGGTTTTGCTCATGGTCGCTTCCCTCAATTGCCAATTGTCAATTGTCAATTGGCAATTGAAAATCCCTAATCCCCATCCGTATTCGACGGGTCCTGTTTCATCGCCCAGTTCTGTGCCTGGTCTGTCGAGCACCAGGCAGTGATCGCGTCTTTCAGCCCTGGCGGGAGTCGATCTTCGTCGTCGAATTCCGGCCAGACCTCTACGTGGGGTCCGCCATTCTCGGCGACGATGCTGATCTGGATTGCGAGGCCGCCAACGTCGATTTTGTCCCGATACGTATGAGTCATTTCGCTCGCTCCTTGTAAGCCCCCGGCATTGCCGGGGGATTCTTCTGCCAATCGCGGGTTATCCCCCAGCGGTGCTGGGGGTTTGTTTATCCAGCATGATTTGCACCTGGTCGGTCATTATTCGCTCTTTACCGTTGACGACGACGACCTGGCCTTCGTAGCCACGCCACAAATCGGTCGGGTGAGGGCCTCGGTTTCTGATCGGGCCTGCGTAGTGGGTGCCCGTTATCGTCAGCCGCCACGCCTCGGCGGTCTTGGGGCCGTCCTCGGTGCCGTCGCTGGCGGTTATGGTGTAAAAGCACTTGTCGTGCTCAAAGGCTCTGACCTCAGCGGGCTTGTCGTCTGTGGCCTCGGCCAGTTCCGGCGCGCAGTAGTAATCGAAAAGGGATTTATCCTTCGGCAGTTTGATCGCCGACGCGGGGATTTCCCGAATGCTCGCTTGGTAGGCTTCGATGGCCTGTTGGTTTTTCCGCCTCTCCCAGAAGGCCGCCAGCGCGTCCTCGATGTGGTCGGCGGCCTTGGCGCCGATACCCGGAATATGGACCAAGTCAAACTGGTCGGACCCGTCAGGGCTGGCCGTGGCGAGGGCCGTTTTGTCGGCCATCTCGCCGATAGTCTCGATCCCGGCGTTGGCGAGTTTCGCCAGTACCGCCGGTTTGATGATCGGGTCGGTCAGTTCGCTCAGGTGGATTATCCGCCAGCCGTCCTGTTCGGTTTCCGGTATTCCGGTATTCCCGTCCTCCGGTCTGTCAAACAACGGCAGCGAGCCGTCGCGGATAAAATCGCCCAAGTCAAGAATCCGGCCCTCCCGCATATCCTTGGCCTCTTTGAGACTTTCCTTCCGGTCATAGACTATCTTTGTCGCCTCGTCGATCCCCGCCTGTTTGAGCCGGATGATTTTTAAACGTTCGGCCAGGACGTGATCGGTTTCGGCGTCGCAGGCCTGCCCCGTGGGGGATTGTGTGTCTGTCATGTCGCTTCGCTCCTTCGATTTCCAATTTTCGATTTCTGATTGAACAATTGCGGCGGACAGGATTTGCACCTGTCTTGGGCTGGGCTGGTGATGCGTGTCCTCGCCCCGGCCTGAACTTGCATCGAGTGAGTACGCAACAGGCCCGATGCTCATTACTCGTTACGCCTTGCCGTAGCCGCCGCCGCACTATTTGGTTATTCGGTTCCCGGTCCTTCCGGTAATCCGGCTCGCCACGGCCAGCCCTGACGGGTATTCCGGTCTTTCCACTAGCAGGGCCGGGAGTCGAACCCGGGGATTTTCTGGTAATGAGCCAGACGAGCCGCCGTTGCTCCATCCCTGCGATAATTGGGCTGGCGTGGCCGGGATTGAGACGGTCCCTTATTCAAGGACTCGTACCCGGCGCGGCTTATCGCACGGACACGGCAGCCCCGAGAGGTTTTTTAATCGCCTGCCGGCGGATCGTCCGACTCGCCGTCGTCACCGTCGTCGCCGTCGTCGCCGTCACCGGCTGGCGGGGTTTCCTCGCCGTCGCCTTCGTCGTCATCCGGTACGGTCCGCTCGCTGGCGGCTTCGACCGTCATCTCGCCTGTCAGTTCCGGCGGGACCGTGTCGTTCGCCTGGAAGGTTTTGAGGACCGGCGGCGTCGATGGGTTTCCGGCGTTGTCGATCACTATCAGCGACAGATCGACCTGTGAACCTTCGGCGGCCTCGACGTCGACGGTCTCGGCTTTCGGGTCAAGTTCGATGGTCTCGACCATCTCAAGTTTCCCGTCGGCGTCGGTACTGCGATTGATCGTCAGCACCTTCTTTACCACGTCGCCGGAGGGGCTCTCCGGCAGACCCACTTTGTAAGTCAAAATATCCATGCCGTTTTCCTTTCTTTCTGATACGGCTATCACGAATCTAAAAGGCCCGACGGTCGGGCGTTTTTCTCTGAAAATCCGATAAGTAATCCACGCGCCTACGACGGCGATTGCGAAGATCAAAATTACCGTGATTATGGTTTCCATGTCTGGTTCCTTATCCCCCGGCGTTGCCGGGGGCTTGTTTTCCCTAATCCCTACGACCTATCCCCTTTCAGCCAGGCTGCGAGTGTCGGCAGCCCGAAGCAAACCGTTACGATCATCACAACGAGAAACTGTTCCATAAGAGTCCCTTTCTTACTTGGATTGGCGGGTCGGGTTCACCACGGCGTAGTCCCCTGGGGGACGAAGCCGGGATGTTTACTTCGATTGCCACGGCGTAGGCCCCGGCGTCGTCGCGCCGATAGACTCCGTATCCGCCGCCTGTCCGCGTGGAGTTTCTGACGGCTTGGCGAATGTCGCGGATCAGTTCGTCGGCGTCGGCGCGGCTGGTGATTTTCAGTATGGCTGCCGGGCGGCTCACGCTTTGTCCTCCGTGGGAGCGGGCGAGCCGGTTTCCGGATCAGCGATTACAGATTGCGGGTGTGGATTTCCCGGTGTCGGCGGTCGGCAGCCATCCCCCTGCGGTGCAGGGGGTTTATTGAACAGATCCGCGTGTTCTTTTCGGAACGTTTTTATCCGGTTGACCATATCCTTGGTGATGCGAGATATGATGTTGGGACAGTGGTGATAAACTTCGTTGAAAGTGATCCGTCCGTCGATGATGTCCAATGCCAGTATGTAGGAAAGGGTTTGATCGGTGGCGATAATGAGTTTGCGGATGGTGTCAATATTATCGTCTAACGCCTGATACTGCTGGCGGATTTCTTCGCGGCATTGTCCCGGACTTTTGGGGTGGGCGTGGCGTTTCGATTCGGCCGGGAATCTCTCGCGGACTTCTTCGAAGAGTGATTTGTACTGTTTCGGGCAGGGCGTCTCACCGTCGACCAGGCGGGCCAGCATCCGTTTGCAGGCCGCTTCGGTCCGATGAAGGTCAACGGCTATCGGTCCTAATTTCCATCCGTCCCGCAACTGATTCAACAGGCACCCTATCTCCCATTCGCCCCAGTGCGTATTGGTCTTGCTTGTCCGGGCGCAGCCTGTCGGCTCCGCCGGGTCCTGATTCCGTTCCGTGTCCATGTCCGAGTCCTTTCTGTTTCACGAATTACACGAATCACTACGAATTTCACAAATTACGAATTACGAATTACTGATTACGATTCACTAATTACTGACAGCCAAACTTCCATTCAAAAACCCTTCACGTTTGAGAAATCGTTTCGCGGCGGTGTTTGTTTTCCGTCCGCAGGCCCGCCGGAGATTTTCGACGATTATCGGTCTGGCTTGGTCAAGTGCGTTTCGTCGGCGGTTGAATCTCCGCAGGGCCTGCCGTGAGGTGTAGCGGCATCGCCCGATCAGCGTGGTCTCCAGGAATATCCTTACATTTTTCGGTGAATAACCCTTCGTGGCCCATCGCCAGACGGTTGAGAAGTTGACTTTTTTGCCGTTCCTTCTCGGCAGTTTGTCCGGGACGTCTTTTATTGCGATCCCGCAGTCCGGGTCCGCTTCAATCTCCATCGCTACGCGACTGATTATTGTGGATTGCGGATTGTGGATTGCGGATTGAGTCATTTGCAGCCCTCTTCGATCTGGTCGATAACGGTGTCGATTTCGGATTCCAGTTTTGGACACTCCCGCATCAGGTCTGCCAGTTCCGGCCTGCCGTCCTTCACTGCCTCGTCGAGGTTATGTTCAACCTGCCGCCAGCGGCGGACTTTCAGGAGTGTATCCCGCATCGTCGGAGCGAGTGCGATAAGGCGGGCGTTGGCTTCGGCGGTTTTTATTGTGGTGGGCCAATTCGCAACCTTGGGAAACGTGGTAAATGCTATTTCCTGCTTTGTGCCTTGGACGTCGGCGACAATGCAATTTTTAATTCCAGCGCGGTTGTTGTCGATACTCCACGGCCCCAGCGTGTGTTTCGCTTCGCTACCCGTCAAAATTGAACGCTCATCATCCGTCAATGACCGACCGATGCTGCTTTCAAGGACCTTAATTTCCGATTGGTTCATTTTTTTGTCGCCTAGTCCCAAGTCCCTAGTCCCTATCTGTTCTTCTATCCGGTCGATAACGGCGTTGATTTCGGCCTCCAGCGATTCGCCTTCGGCGAGCAATGTCGCTCGTTTCGGTGAGTCGATTCTGCTTATGCGGATTTTGTGTTCGACCTTTTGTAATCGCCGGACTTTCAGGAGGGTCTCCCGCATCGTTGTGGCGGATTCGCTCATCTCTGCGCCCTCCGCGTCTCTGTGGCCATGTGTTTCTGGATTTGTCGCCAGTATTCCAGCGTTGCGGTTTTCCGGTCCCCGGTCGGTCCGCCGTTGTGAATTCGTGCGAGTGTTTTCAGATCGCACCGTTTCAGTGCGACTGAGCAGTGCCTTTGCCAGTACCACAACATGATTTGCTCGCAGTGCGGGCGCGAATAGACGAGCGTGTTGTAGTCCCAGTCCACGTTGCCTTGCTCGCATCCGTCTTGCCAGTACGCCCGTCCGATGTGGTATGGTCCTTTGGACAACCCTTCATCACCGATCAGGACCTTTCCGTCGTAGGATTCTTCGGTGCGGATCGCGGCGAAGAAGTTTCGTTCCTTTAGCAATGGGCAATTGGAAATCGGCAATTGAAAATCGGCCAGGGCCGGGGGTCGCCGCGGCGACCGGGCGAAGTGGGGGGTATCCTCGCCTTTTCCCGGCCCCGGGTTTGACAGACCGTGGACCGGATTACCGTTTTTACCTTTTCGGCATTCCGGCAATAAGGAAGCCGAGGCGAGGGGAGGAGTAAGGAACCCCCCGCCCCGGCCATGCGGTGCCGGCTGCTCGGACCGGACTTTTTCCGGCAGAAGTAGGAAGGTCTGCCGGTTTTCCGTCAGGCGGAGGGAGACCTGGCGGGCGTTGATTTCCAATTTAGAAAAACAACATGGACGGGTTGAGGCAGTCGCATCCCCCGTCCGCGCCGAAGCGCCTTCGTCCGGGCTCCCCGTCATAGCGGCTGCCAACCGTGACGGATCCTCGCCTCTCTGGGTTATTTGTTTTTCAATCGGAAATTGGAAATTGGAAATCGAAAATTGGGAGGCCATGAAGCCAACGACGAACCACGCGGCCGCCAAGGCCACCGTCCCGGTCCATGTACGTTTTTCAATCGGCAACCCGTCAGGGCTGGCCGTGGCGAGTTGGCAATCGGCAATCGGCAATTTAATATTCCCTGTAATTTCCTGTTTCCGGGTCGAAGTCGCCGTGGCGGGTTTCGGCGAGGCGGAAGCATATCAACTCCGGTTCGGCTGGTGGTCCCAGACCAGCGGCGAGATTTTCGCCTTTGAGGTACGGGTCTTCGATTTCCTTACCTTCGCAAACGCCCCAGCAGCCTTCGTACTCCTGGCATATCCGGCATTGTTCGTATATCAGCCGGATCACCCGTCGCGTTGTTTGTGTCGCGGTCAACATCTAATAAGCCCCCTGCACTGCCGGGGGATTTTTTCGTTTCACGGCCACCCATGCGCATCCGCTTTCGGCGGGCCACGGCCCGCTGTGGAGCGTGTTGTAAAATTTTTCCTGTCCGGGTTTCAGTTCTCCGGTCCGGTAGTCGAGCGGGCTTTCCATTCGTCCCGTGCGAAAATCGACGTGGCACAGCGGCAGTTCATTTGGATCGGATTTATCTCTGGCCTTGACGCCGGGGCAGGCGTGTCGGTTGTGTCCGAGGAAGCGATCACAGGTGAAGCAGGCCAGGTTACACGGATTGACGATCCGCCCGGCGAGGTCGCGCCGGTCGAGCATTCGCCCGATAGGTCGTTTGGCTTCGCGTGCCCGTCTTCTCCTCTGCGTCTTCGACATCAGTCCGTTTCCCTTTGTTGTTTTTTCTTGTCAGGTCGGCCCGGCCGTGGTCCAATCCGTTTTTGGAACCACCGAAAAACAGAAAGGAACCACGACCATGGCCGATAAGATTCAGAACGACTGTCGTCAGATACTTTTGCAGGTCGAGCAGATGCGGGAGTTACTTGACAAGAATGATTTTGCAAATCCTGATTCGGTGAAAGGTGCAATTCGACATTTATTGTCATTTCACAGGAGGTCGTTTGTGGTATTGGAATCTCTAGCCGAAAAGGTGGAGAACCTTTAGGCAGGTTTTTCATGGCCTTTGATATTGCGCACTGCGTGGCGAACGCCTGGAGTTCGCGCTCTCCTTCTACGATGGCCTGATCTATTCGGTCCCACGACATGCGACTGCCTCCTTTCCCGGCTTCGTCCTTTGAGGACTCCGCCGTGGTAAATCTTCCTTCACAGATTCGCGTTTTCGTGATACACTGTTTTTGCACTTCATGGAGGATTTTCTATTCGCCCCACGGACGGTTTTTTTACTCGTCGCTCGCGTTGTGATCGGCGAGTCCGCCGGGACGGTTACGTCCGCTTCGGGAATGACAATGTCCGTCAAGGGAACGCCGAGGGCGAAAGCGATTTTGCTCACGGTTGTCCGGCTTGGGCGGGTTCGGGTGGTTGCCGGATTCATGGCACGCCAGACGGTTGCGGTTCCGAGGTTGGCTTCGGATGCAAGTTTTTCATCCGTCCAGCCCTTTTCAATCTGTGTTCTACGGAGTTTCGCTATGTTGTATTCGTTCAGCATAATGACCGTTTCTTTCATTGTTCCGAATGATTGTATTAGGTATATCGAACGTGTCAATCGTTTTTCTTCATTTTTTTTCATATTTTTTCACGGAGGCTGACAGGTCTTTTCGGTCTGATTAAAATACCGGTAATGATAGGCATGGCAGAAAAGTTACAGCAGTTGCGCGGCGGGAGATCGTATTCTTCGATTGCCCGTGAAGTAGACTGCTCGACGAACGCTATCCGTGATCTGGAAGCCAGAAGGACTAGCGATCCAAGCGTTCGGCTGATCGGTCGATTGGCCGAGTTGTATTCCGTCACCGTAGATTGGCTTATCGATGATTCTGTCGGTTGGCCTCCGCCGGAGACGCCGGAGCAATCCGCCGAGGTGATTGTCCGCGAGGCGTTGACGGGCGCGGGTCTGGCAGGAAAATTGAACGAAGAGGAGCGGAAATTACTGGCTCGGTATCGGGCGTTGAACCCGCTACGGAAGCCGAAACTCGAAGGCTTCATCGAAGGCCTCGGCGGTGATTCTGATCGCCGGACCGACAATAACCCTCAACCGCAGGTGTAACAATGCGAATTCCGGTAATGTCTCTGTTGCTGTTTATGTTTGTCCTTCCCGCCGGGTGTACGCCTCCGGCGGCGGGAACGAACGAGATTACAGCCCGGACGTTTCACGTGCTCCGCGTTATCGACGGAGACACTTTTCGGATACGTTACGACGGCGATGTAACCAGCGTTCGCATCTGGGGCATTGACGCCCCGGAGAAAAATACCCCTGCTGGACCGGCAGCGACTGAAGCACTGAGGTGGCTGATTGACGACCACGACGTCCGGCTGGTCTTCTGTGCGACTCGTAAGCGGGACAATTTTGGTCGGTTGCTCGCCCGCGTTTTTGTGGACGACAAAGAGGTCGGCCCTGAACTGATCCGGTCAGGCCATGCGTCCCCATACGGTTCGTCAAAGAGAAAATCAAAATGATTGATTACAAATGTCCAAAGTGTGGAGCGTCGATGAGCAGCCCGGACTCTCTGGCCGGTCAGTCGGACACCTGTCCGGCCTGTGGGAACATTTGTAACATCCCTGAGCGTCGGAGCGTCGTTTGGATCGCCCGTGTTTATGACAAGGTGGGGGTAATAGCAAAACGGACCGGCGGCTTTTGTTCTCGACGCTGGAAACTGGTTACTGTTGTCGGCGTGAATCTGATTTTGTTGACGAGTTTTCTTTCGTGGTTCCTTCCCGACTGGCTCCCTCGACCGGTGGTAACGTTTGAGACGCCATCGAAGGTTCAGGCGAAGGCTGCCGAGGGTCTTTTCCCGCCCCGTGCGGAACTGGCGAAGATTCTGGCCGAGCACGGTTACTATCCGGCCTTGTCGGAGCCGACATCGGGCATTCTGCGAGGTCGTCATCTCTGGGAGTATTTGTACGTCATAGACATTAATCGCCCATCTTGGGCTCACGTATCGGTATGGTGCCCGCTGGACGACAAGGGAAAGGTTATTGCAATATCAACAAGTGTTTCCTCGCCGATGATAGCGGAATTTAGTGGTGCTCTAAATGGTCCTGAATGCGAAGCGGTCGCTTTTGCTCATTACAATAAGATGCCCAAGGTCCTCGATGCGCTGTCTTCGATTTCCCTGGACGTCGAAAAACATGATTTCAAAGGTGCGTCGATGCGTCAAGTCGGCGATCAGGAAATTTTGGAAACATCACTTCACGGGAATGGTTTCGAACTCGAAGTAATGGGCAGGTTTGTCACCAAAAGGAAGGATATGCTTTTGGGAATGAATTTGATTTTGAAGGATAAATCCTGGCGGTGAGGTACAGACTTTTCGGTCTTGTTACGGCGTAATCCTGTAATTTTACGAGATTTCACGCCTACCTATGCAAACGGTCGGCGATTTTGATAACTGGATACTTGCACAGATGTTACGACGATGGAGCGTGCCTTCCGGCGTGCATGGCATGCAGAAGGTCAGGGGTTCGAATCCCCTCGCCTCCAGTCTTCGTTCGCCGTTCTTACGGCGAACGAAGACTGCAAGTCTGTTCTGTTCGATAAAACAGCGCCGAACGGCAAGCCGACTCTCGCGGTCGGCTCGCCGTTCGGCGATGTTGTTGGGAAGATATAACGGAAAAGCGGAGTTACATACCCATGTCAAAACTCGAAATAGGTGTTCTTGTTCCTTTGACCGACTCGCCGGCTGATGAGATTCGCAAGGTGGCGGATTTCGGCCTGCACAGTTGCCAGGTTTGCACGTGGGATCCGGCGATGTACACGGACGCAATCGGCCAGGCCTTGACGGAAGCGGCCGAGCAGAACGGCGTAAATATCACGACCCTCTGGGCGGGCTATCCAGGCCCGTGCGTGTGGAATTTCATCGACGGGCCGAAGACCATCGGGCTGGTCCCGCCGGAATATCGCGCGATGCGAGTCGAGGCGCTCCAGCAGGCAGCCCGCTTCGCCGCGAAATTCAAGTTGCCGGCGATTACCACGCATGCCGGATTCATCCCCGAAGACCCCAACGACCCCGACTTCGCCGGAACGGTCGATGCGCTCCGGCAGGTCGTCGATGTCTGCAGCGAGGGCCGGATTGATTTCTGCTTCGAGACCGGCCAGGAGACGCCCGTAACGCTTCTGCGGACGATCGAGCGGCTTGGGGGCGACAATGTCGGCATCAACCTGGACACCGCCAATCTGATTCTCTACGGTAAGGCCAATCCCGCCGACGCCCTGGACGTTTTCGGGCGATACGTCCGCGACGTTCACGCCAAGGACGGCCTGTATCCGACCGGGGGCGACGAACTCGGCAAACAAGTTCCGCTGGGCCAGGGCAAGGTCGATTTCCCGCTGGTGATTTCCAAACTCAAAGTGCTTGGATACAGCGGGACGCTGACGATAGAGCGTGAAATTTCAGGCCCGCAGCAAATCGCCGACATAAAGGCCGCCGTCGAATACCTCCTGCCGATGTGCTGAAACATCGCCCAGCCATTCGAATGCTGGGCTTTGTGCAGGGTGCCATGCTTTCGCCCGAAGCGCAGCGTAGGGCGTAAGCATGTTGTGGTACAACTCATGCCTACACGCTCCGCTTCCCATAGGGACACTACGTGTCGCTGCGCGTGAAGGCATGGCACCCGCCCCAACACCTCCCTTGCCATCAGAGACCTGGCCGATTACCATCTTCGCGTCCCTTCAATATGAGGATGACTTCAATGATCTCTCGCGTACACAGTTCTATTTTGCAGGGTATCGACGCCGTTGCCGGCGAGGTCGAAGCCGACGTCGCTCGCGGCGGACTGGGCATGGATACTGAGGGATTCGCCCCATCTGGCTTCGCGGACGCTACGGTCCAGGCAGATTCGGGAACTTTCTCTTCGTACAGCCGTCTAATGGGGTAATGGGCAAAGGGAAGGATCACATAATGCGTCAGTTGTGCACGATGATTTCGGCATTGGCGGTAACCGCGGCGCTGCTTGTCGGCGGATGCGGAAATGCGCTGGCGGAGAATACCCCGGTCGCGCCGCAAGCGCTGGATCAGGTGGAGCGACTGATGGCGGCAGGCGAATACGAGGCCTGCCTTACGCTTATCGAACAATGGCAGAAGGACATTCTGTCCGACCCCAGCCTGCGGATGAGCGTGTGGGAAATCGACTTCATGGGGTCGGAGGTCGTTCATGCATTAGTCGGCAGCAGCCACTTGTACTTCACGTATCATGCGTCCAACTCAAATCGTAATGCGCCGGGCATGAAACCGACGTTAGAGCTGGTCAAGCCAAGCCGACATTCGGACTGGCGATACGTGGTGGTGTGTGTGGACGCCCGGACAGGTCGCATTCTGTGGTCGCGTCCGTTTGGCGGGTCAAGCCGTTTGGCGGTGGATCCGGCGACAGATACGCTCTACCTTCTCGGCAACGACGCCATTGTGGCCCTTAGCCCCGACGGGGCCGAACCCATGGTGCGACCCCTCGTTCAGAAGGGGAAGGTGATTGGCCTGCTGACAAAGTCGGGTATCACGGTGTCGGCGCCGCACGGGCTGAGGACGGACTGGAATCGCGATTCGGTCAGTCTGTACTGCACAACGACGCGGTCGCTGGTTGCAGCAAATCTGCGGGAGCGAGTGACGCTGAGTCCTGATGAAAGCAAACGGCTGGTGCTTTCGACGGGCAATCATCACGGCTTCGACAACAACCTGATTTGCCAAACGACGAGAGGGAAGCACCTCTGGTCGTTCCAGGTTGCCGGCTTGAGGTCCCCCTGCATGCCGCAGTTCTACAAGGGCGACGTCATATGGATGTCCGGCACTACGGTGCAAAAGGGACAGGTGGTCAGGCTGGACGGCCAGACGGGCAAAATGGTGTGGAAGACCGTACTGCCCAACGGGGCGTACAAGCCGAGCGACCACCAGCTTAAAGGCGGCGGCTACGCCTGGGACGATTGGGATGCTCTGATGTCCATTGGGGATGGTCGTCGGCTTCTGGCCATCGACGGCACGGGCCGGCTGTTTTTCCTGGATGGGGCAACGGGGAAGATTCTCAGGACAGCCAGACTGATGGAGACGCATCTTTGCGCGCCGACCGAAGTGGGCGAGCTGATGGTATTTTGCGGCCACGACGGCGCGCGGGCAGTGCCCAAGTCCGCATTGATGGAACCGGGGAAGCAGCGGTTGGATGAACGCGGAGTCCTGGTGCTCAAGGCGCGCTGCCTGGTGGCGCTCGGACGGTTGAAGGAGGCATTGTCGTCGCTGGATTACGTGCTTGCCCGCGACGAGGACTGTGCCGAGGCATGGCGAGTCAGGGCGGAAGTCTGTGGTCGCCAGGGCAATCGGCTCGAGCAGTCGTTCAGCCTTTGCCGCTATGCGCAACTGGCGGGCCGGAAGGAACTGCCGGAACTGCGCGACCTGTGTGGACTGCTGCGGCTCATTCCGTTGGGAAGCCGACCAGCGTGGCAGATGGTGGACGTGGGCGGACGAGAGGTCTACGTAGGTACGCAACGTGGGGACTTGTGGGCGGTCTGGCCGGAAAGCCTGGAAACCCGAGTGGTCCAGAGTCGTGAGAAAGAAATATACGGTTTGTCGGGGAGCGTTCGACTTTCGTTTTGCGCACTGACGGGGGGGACGCTTACGGATGCAAAGGCAAGAAGCAATCCCACAGAACCAACCGAAGCGCCGGAAGCATGGTTTAACGAACGGGGAGTCGATGGCCCGACGGTCTTCTTTCGCGACAAGTATTACCGTCCGCTCGGCGGTGGCAAAGTTCGCATCTGGGACGGACAGGAGATGGTCGAACGGGAATCATCTCTGAAAGGCATTAAAGAGTGGAAGATATATGTGTCGCCATCAGGCCCGCTGGGATACGGAATGGGCGGCGTCTATGCCCTTGACGGCGACCTGTGCCCCACGCGCATGCTGATTGAGCCACGTGCTGCGGGTCGGAAAGTGGAGCAGTGCCGTGTGATTTCCGTACGCAACGTCGGCGATTCGTTGGGACTGGTTGTTCAGACAAGCAAAGGGGCATACCTGCAAGTCTATGGCAGAACCGACGGTAGAATGCGCAAGGAGGTGTATCTGGGAAAGTGGCTTTCGTCGTGGTGCTACTCTCCGCAGTTCCTGGTGCTGGGCGACGGGTACCTGTTCAGTGACCGGCAGTTGACCTGGGTCAGCGGGCGAGCGGGCGGATCCGTCTGGCGGTTCGGCCCCCCTGTCAGCCATACGGAGAAAGGGAGAGAGTGGTGGCGGTACTTCGGCGACCCCGTGCTCCGCGATGGCAAACTGTTGGTGGTCGCACTGGACGGTTGGCTCTACGCGTTTGACATCGCGCACATCATCAATACCAAGCCAACGGATCCCCACAAGTGATACAGCCGGGCAGGTTCTGCCCAACACCTCCCTTGCCATCAGAGGCCGAGCGGATTACCATCTTCGCGTCCCTTCAATATGAGGATGACTTCAATGATCTCTCGCGTGCACAGTTCTATTTTACAGGGTATCGACGCCGTTGCCGGCGAGGTCGAAGCCGACGTCGCTCGTGGCGGGCTGGGCGAGTTGAAACTCGTAGGCCTGGCGGACACTGCCGTCAAGGAATCCGTCTCGCGCATCCAGGCTGCACTTCGCAACAGCGGATACCGCTGGCCCGGACCTAAAGTAACAATAAATCTCGCACCGGCCGATGTGAAGAAAGACTCGGCTGCGTTCGATTTGCCGATTGCCCTGGCTGTCATGCAGGCAGGCGGGATGTTCGCCAGCGAGACGTGCGACGATTTTCTCGTCGTCGGAGAACTCGCCCTGGACGGACGCGTCCGAGCGGTCAAAGGCGCGCTGGCCACAGCAATGCTCGCACGCCGGTTGGAGAAGCGCGGGTTAATTTGCCCGGCTGACAATGCCGCCGAAGCCGCCGTCGTCGAAGGAATAGAAGTCATACCGGTAAGTTTCCTCACCGAAGCTGTCGGGTTCCTGACCGGCGAATTGTCGATTGAACCGGCTGACGTGGACCTTGGAGAGATTTTCAAGACTGCCAGTCGGTACGAGGTTGATTTCGCCGACGTTCGCGGGCAGGAATCGGCCAAGCGGGCATTGACCGTCGCAGCCGCGGGGCATCACAATATATTAATGATAGGACCGCCGGGAGCGGGTAAGACCATGCTGGCCAAGCGGATACCAATGCTTTTTGTAATTACAATATAACCCTTCCGACTGGTATGCTGGACCATTTAGTCGGCGTGGCATAGCACCGCATAGATTTTGTGTAGGCGCAAACGAGGGGCGTAGTATAATGTCAGTCAAATTGTCCGGTAGCATAGCCGGGCAGACATTATCTGGTATTTCAGAGTGTGGGCTTGGAAATCAAGGAGTTCGTAATGACGGATAACGACAATTCCCAAAAAAGAGAATCAGACTCGTCAAAAACCGGAGAGCATCTACCTGTCTTATCAAATAAACAGTTCATCCAACTTGGCAGCAATATCGCTCATGTGGACTTGACGGGGCTAACAGAACAACAGATTCAAGAACTCAAGGCCAAGCACGCTAATACGATGATCGAGACGAACAAGAGGGCTGCTGAACTTGTCACCGATGTCAAGATATTGAGGGAATCGTTGAGCACAATGGCGGGTGCGGCTAACGAGGTTGCCTCTCAAGAAGGGCAGTCGATTACCATCACACAGCGGCAAAAGAATGCTCTTGGGAATACGGAAATCATCATCGGGAATACGGATGCTGCTCAGAGAGGAAAACTAGGCCGCGACACGACAATGATCTGGTTTGGCCTAGCGATAGTGATCATCATCGCCATAGTGATAATCGCTGTAACTCGCGGGTAGATATATCATGCGTAAGTTCACAGTGGAGATCACAGAATCTACTGATATTGTGGCCACCCTAGGTAGGCTGAAGGGCGACTGTCTTTCTCACACTACATCACAGGACGGTCTGGAGGGCTTCCTCCATCAAGCCGAGACTGTTATTCATAACTTCACAGATCGGGGCAAAGAGGTAGCAGCAATCGGTGGTCAATTCAGGGCTTCGCGGACGCTCAAAAATCCTGACTACAAGATCGTCATCAACGCGGTCTTTGGTTGTGGGCCTCCGTCGCTGCTTGGCAAGTTGCGTTCGCTCTTTACTCGTCGGTGAGGAAGACACGGATGGCACGTCGTTACGGTTACAACTCCCGCAATTATGGCTATGAGCGAGCAATGCAACACATTCGTGAGGCAGAAGAGTTGTCGATGGAATTGGGCGGAACGGATGAGGATGTCAAACAGTACTTCTTCTCCCTGTCGGGTCAAGACCTAAAATCCATCCTTGATGCTTACGAAGCACAGAATGGATATGATGCACGTGAGTATGCTGAAAAAACCATGTGGAAGTGGCAGTCTGGCCGCGTGAAGATGAGTGGCTTGGTTGCTGGTCGGCTATTTGGGCTACTGCCACCCCGGATGCCGTTTCAGGTGAAGTACAATCTTGTCAGCACACTGTGGGAGAAGTACAGCCCCCGCTCAATCAAGCGAATCCGAATCGGTCCTGATGCACAGGTCCAGGAGATTGCTTCTGCCGTCGAATCACACCTTCTTGAGGCTGTGGTGCACTACAAGATCCCCGACCCTCTTGAACGAAGATTCCATTGGCTATCGTCTGGGGATGTTGATGTTCAGCAACAACTGCTAAATCATTTCCTCGATATTGAGAGATCGCTTATCGTCAAGGGGACGCGGGAACGGCTGCCCGTGTTGCTAAAGCATCTTCGTCAGCATGGAGCAATCACACAAAGGCTCAGCCATAAGATCAAGATCGGCGAGCACCAACTCGAACTATACTTCGACCCTAAAGCGAGCGGACTTCAGTTCGAGGACCCCACGGCTATTCGCCTGTCGAAACATTCCGATCGGGATGTGGGATGTATGATAATGACCATAATCATATTTGTGATTATCATAATAATTGCCATCATGTCCTGGTGAGAGTGTCGGCAATCCGCGAAAGGGCTTGATCCACGAAACGGGCTGTGTAGTCGGGATTGTAGTTGGCTGCTGGCCTTGCCATATTCCGGCCTTGCTCACCTTGGCCTTTTGCTCCACCTCCAAGTATTCCTCTACGCGGCTAAACGGATATTTCGGATAGGCTCTAGCCAAGCCTTCACTTATCATCACCAGCCCAAAGTCCCGACCATCCGGTAATTCGATATAGACTAGCAAGCGTTTGTAAGTACCCCACTTCCCATGCTTCGGGTCCGGGTCGTATTGAATCTTGACGGTTTTGTCTTGTAGCAATTCTTTCGCACGGGCTGACGCTTCGGGGCCGAATGGCTGCACAGGCTTGAAGGGGTGAACCGTTTCCGGCGTATCAATACCTACGATGCGAACCTTGAGCGGGCCAGTGTCGGTGTCTATCTGGATAGTGTCGCCATCCGTTACTGCAATGACTTTATGCAGACTGTTATCAGGCGGGGCAATTCGCTGCTTGACGCTGAGCGGTTGCTTTTGAAGTGGGGCCGGTTGCTCTTGGGGCTTTGGTGTGGGTTCTATATGCCGTGCTTGCTCAAGTTCCCGAACCCGCTCCGACAAAATGATTACACGGAAAGATGAAAACAGGACGCCCGCCGTGAGTAAGGACAAACACAATACCAAGGCTATATTCTTTCGCATAGGGCGGCTCATCTAGGGGGATTGCAAACACTACACGGGCGGTAACGTTTCTTGGCTTCGCTCAGGGGCATCGGGATTTTCGACTTACTCAAATACCGACAGCCTGCACGATGATAGCACTTGCCACTCCGTGTAACATAGACAGTAATCTCTTGGGTTCCAGAATCCGAATTATCCTCTTGTTGATCGGTGCCTCTTACCGATGGCGTGTTGGACGATCCGCTCTGATCTTCGCTCCGTAATCCATAATAAAGACCGGCTCCGATCAGTGAAGCACAGACAACAGCGACGATTGGCCAAACGAGTTTGTTTTGCATTATCTATCCCCTTTCCCCGACCAATATGCCGGTAGGGTCATTGTTGCACGTGAAACTGCCAAGGTCAAGAAATAGCACCTTGACCAAGGTGTTGCATCGAGGTAGCCTGCCGGGTGCGCAGATACAAAAGGGAAAGAATGTGAGCACGAAAGACAAAAGCCTAATCATCGTTGTGCTGGTCTTGGTATGCGTGGCGGTCATAATTTGGGGCCATCACCGATTGGAATTGCTTCTCTTGGTGGCGTTCCTAGCACCTCTTACCGTCATTCACGTAGGCTCCATGGCTCTAGTGAGCACCTGTTGTTGGGGCATAGCCATCGAACGCCTATCTATCTTCTACGGAGGTCCGTTGTGCCGCTTTAACGTCAGAGGTATTCCCATCGAGATCGGTTACTTACCCATAGGCGGCTCAATAACATTCCGGCGTTACGACGATGGTACAACCTCCAACGATGGCTTTAGGAACTATGACCACTTTCACCCATGGCAACGGTTGGTGATAATTCTGAGCGGGCCTTCGCTGCTTCTTCTTTTGGGCTGCGCGCTGATCGGGAGCAAGAGTCTTGTTGAAACCGTGCAAAGGTTCTACCCGACCTTCGTGGCGGGAACGATGTCTCCTGGTAGCGATGGCGTGAGCACATTAGCGGCTTACCTGAGTCTATTAGAGCATGGTAATTATCAGATTGCCTTCGGACTTCTTGCAGTTGTCCTAGCCGTGCTGAACCTATTGCCACTCCCAACCATGAATGGGGGAGAGGCATTGATGGAACTCACTCAGATGTTGAACAGGCGTAGGTTCGCGCCTAAGATGGTCGTGGCATTGCGGGTTGTTTCGATAGTAATCCACTGTGTCATCGCAGCCGCATGGGCATTTTCGCTGATCCTCTTGCTGTTTTTCCATTGACCGGCAGGACTTGTGATAGGCTCTGCCGGGTTTTTGTATTCATTCCCGAAGCCTTACACCTCTGTATATTGTGCAGTTCCCGCCATCGAGAAACCACGCAACGAAGAATCCGCAACTTTTTTAAATACCTCAGGCGGTACACTGACAGTGGCCACCCAGCAACCCGCCGATATTTTTTCGCCCCTATAAGTAATTTCCGAATCCGTTACAAAACTTTCGACCACTCGACAGGTAGTATCGTGTTCATGCTGGAGTTTAACAATTCCACCGTTCGCTAACCAACTGGCACTACCTTTTTTCAGTTCCTCGAAATCGGAAATATAGTCGTTCTGGGCGTCGGTGTTTTCCGGGTTGCCCAAACAATAAACGCAGCCCGATAATTCGTGCATCTCGCCATTTTTCCGTATGTCGAAGAATCCGCCGCCCGACTTCTCAAATTCTATTTCGTTATCATCGTCAATTTCTAAAACGATACCCGCATCGGCGAAGATATATTTCAAAACCTCGTTGGTCGTATTGCATCCCGGAATATCGACATATCCCTCTGCATCGCTGGTCAATTCTAAAGTTGTATTTGTCATAATTTATTTCCCCTAATTTAATTCGCCGGATCGCCCCGGCCTGTCAATCGCTCAAACGTCTCGGATGCTTCTTCGCTATCCCAAGTTTTTATTTCCACGCCGGATCGAAACACTCGAAGCCGACAACAATCCCGGCGTAGTTCCAACTCATTATTTTTTTGTATAGTCTTCATATAATTATCTATACGAAATTCGTATAATTGGTTTGTATATCTCTAACGCACTCAAACTTTCAACACGTATCAAAGTACCTATATGCCTTAAAAGTTGCTTACAACGTATCCTGCAAAGCCCTGCACAGTGATATAAGGTAGTTCGCTAACCTGTTATATTCGGCATTTTGTCCGTCTGCTGGTATATTGACATTCTTGGTGTATTTCACCGCTTAAAAAAACAGGAGGCTCGGCATTTTCTGATTGCCAAGTCTCCTTTCAATTTTGATAATTTGTATCTTGTCTTACTTGACCGCCTCAATAATTTTATGCACGGTAGGCCAACTCAATTCCTCTGCCCTTGCGATAGCGGCTTTGCTGATACCCTTGTCGTACATATCCAGTATTCGGTTGATCCGTCTTGTACTCACCATTGACCAACCTTTTTGACTTCCACCCCATTTTTTGCCCGCTGCTTTGGCTACCTCGATACCGGCCTTTTGTCTTTGACGCCTTACGGCATTTTCAAACTCGGCGAACACTGCCAATATCCCGGCTATCATTTTGCCGCTGATGCTGTCAAGATCGACGCCCTCCGTTACCGATACCAGCCGGATACCCCTTTTGTGCATCCTGTCGAACAGGTTAGCGGCGTCTTTGAGGGAACGACTCAACCTATCCAGTCGCCAACAGATAACGGCACTGACCTTGCCCTTGTCGATAGCCTGTTGTAGTTTTTTCCATTCTGGCCTGTTGTTAGTTGTGCCACTAGCCTTGTCGGAATACCACTTTAGGTTTTCTATCCCGCTGGCCTTCGCCCATGCCCTTATCGCCTTACGTTGCAGCCTGTCATTTTGCTCTACCGTGCTGCATCTCACGTAGGCTGCTGTAATGTTTCCCGTCTTTTCTTTCGCCATGATATGCTCCTTTCGGTTGATAGCCTGTATCACAGCGTTTATTATAACCCTAAATTGTCTTGTGTAAAAGATATTTTATAGGTTTTGCATAAATTATCTTTCGTGTGCTCTATCATATTCCCTTGCAATAACGGCTTTTTGGCCTTTTTCCGCACGCCAGTTTCAAACGACATGACTTTTTAGGGTTTTGATTCTATCCGATCTGGCCTCCAAAACCTTTGTCCGGGTCTAAAGACTTCCAACAGGAATCGCCGCCAGACGCTATCACACCGCCAACGGAGGAAAATTCGTTCCTACGAATCGGAAGTGTGGTAGGTGTTATCATTACTTTTCGTAATCCGGCCTCTATCAAGTCAAGCCCGCATTTTGGACATTCATTCAAGTTCCCGGATACCTCGAAACCGCATCGACATTTTACAGGCTGGCCGATATTCGATAATGCGGACTCGGCGGAAGTGCTGGAAAAGGTAACAGCATCCCGCCTGTCGCCCGCTTCGTTTGGTATAGGTATCTGGTCATGCTCGGTAGGTTCGTCCTGTACGGCTAATCCTGCAACGTCCTCGGTGGTGTTTTGAGGTGGTCTAGGCACGTTGCTGATGATGTTGATAATTTTGTCGTCGCTTCCTTCACCTTTGCTTTCCGATAACCGCTCCAACTGACTTAATAATTGACTAATTGCCGCAATGGAATCGGGCTTGGCTTTGGCTGCCAGTCGTTTGATAGCCCGGCGGAGTTCCTGCTTTAATTCTGATAAAGATACCTCGGTTTGTTCATCGTCCCCGGCCCCTTCTGGCTCTTGTGATCTGTTGCCGCGTCCGGGTCCGCCGGGGTTATTTTTGCAGAATTTTCCATCCGGTCCATGTAAGGGATGTTTTTCTTCAATGTTTATAATATCTTCGTTAGGCGTGTCGGAATTATTAGGTGTCGAAAATGCTTTATCCCCCTCTTGTCTTTTTTTATCTTTACTACCTTCTACCTTTGAAGTTTCATCGTTTTCTTTGTCGTTTTTCCTACCGTCTTTTTCTACGTTTTTCCATTCACGTCTTTTTGATGTTCTAGGATGTTTCATATTGCTTTTTCCCCCATACATTCCCCGTCGGATGCCAGCATCGAAAGTTGTTTCTGGTTGCTGTTCTTTTCTTTCCAAACTTTAGGGCTGCTGTTGGCGTGTATCCCCGTAGTCGGTGGATCGCTCGCCCCTCACGTATCGCTTGGCGATCCAGTCTGGTCAAACCGTTTTGATCTTCCATTTTTGCTTCCCCCTGTTTCCCCATTTTTTCAGTTCATCAAAATTATAAAATATAAAAAGCAATAAATAAGTGGGTAAGTGGTTCAAGTGGTTAGAAACGACTTTTTGCCTTAAGCGCGCTCTTAAGGGTAAAACCTGTTTTCAGTCAATTATGCCACTTACCCACTTACTTTCCGGCGTGCCCCAACGGTTCATCGGTTATATGCGCCCATTCAGGCTTCAGTCCGATACCCGCAAAGGCCATTCTTTGCTTTCCGCTAATAACTAACTGCTTGCTTGTAATGTTTTCGATCCGGCGTATCTGTTCGTACAAAACTTTCCGACTCATCGTGTATCTCTCGCCCGCCTCTTTCGCCCACCACAAATAAGCGTGGTACATATCCGGCTGGGCTATTTTTTTATCCTTGCCGGTTTCGCAATACATATCCAAAAATTCGGCAAGTTTGTTTTCTTCATCCTGATATTGCCTTGTCGCGTGCTTGACGGATTCCGGCGAAATTAACCCATACTGCTGCCACAATAAGCAACCCTCCACGGCCCACCTTAAAACGCCCGGCCATTCTTTTTTCAGTTTATCGAGCAGTTGATGATCCTGTTTTTCCAGTGCTACGGTAACGCCGAAGTCGATGAGCCTGATACGCCGCCAAATAGCATGGGATGATTCACTGATATTGGGCTTGTTGTTTGTAACCAAAACAGTTTTACAAATTCGCGGAAACTCAAAGTAGTCCCTGTGCATATACCGTCCCTTGAGAGTCGCGTCGCCGGTCAGTTCCTTTACCCGCTGCACTTTCATACGCCCGCCTTGCTCGGTTTCGGATGCCACGATAAGACGTTTTCCGAAAAGGTCGGCTATCTCGGTCGGGTGCTCATCAAACCTTTTCACAGTCAACAGGTGTGGTGGTGCTTTGCTTGCATAGTCGCCCATGTAGCCGAGAACCGTATCAAGGAACGTGCTCTTTCCGTTCGCCCCCGTCCCGTAAAAGATAGGTAGTATCTGCTCCGATATATCTCCAGTGAGAAAAATACCAGTTAGCCGCTGGAGGTAGTCTATCAACTCATCATCACCATCCATTATTTCGCCGATGAATTTTAGCCATAGCGAACTTTTTATATTGGGGTCATATTCGACCGGGGCCAGTTTCGTGATAAAGTCAGTGGGCCTGTGTTTTCCAATTTCGCCCGTGCGTAGATCAACGGTTCCGTTCTGACAATTGAACAACCAAGTGTTTGCATCGAAAGACGCTGCGGGCGTTGCAAGTTCGCCTTTGGCTAACTCCATGAGTGCTTTAATCCGTCGCTCATTTTCAGAACTTGCTGCCCACTTTGCTGTTTTCTGTCGCTTGGTATCGTCGGGTTCATGCGCCGCGATGGTGTACCACGTCCGTACCGTCCGCTTGGCGAATTGCTGCACCTGTCGAATAGTATCTTTTTTCCACCGTGATCCGTCCCATATGAGCCACTTGCCCCATTGTTCACACCAAAGCACCTCGTCCCTGTACAATGCTGCGAAAAGTTCCGCGTTACCCGTGTCGGTCTGATTAAAACTGCTGTGATGTTCTGCCGGATACCGCTCCATCCCTTGAGCAATGGTTTCGATCTCACTGTCCGGTATGCTAGACGGGTCTTCGCACAGAGAGTTTTTTGAACCGAGTAAAACCTTACCAATGGTCTCCGTCTCCATACCCAGTTGCCCGCGCAAGAAACCCGCCAGCCGTGTAAGCCCGTCGTTGCGTTCGCCGACTGGTATTTTTTCATTCGTTCCGTCCGTTTCGGTTAGTGTTTCAACGTCTTGTTTTTTACTCTCAATTAATTTGGCAAGTAACCATTTTGGGGCTACCAAAACGTCTTGTGTATCTGGCGTACCGCGATACCAGTCGTAATGTCTGTTGCTTACGTGCAGGCTGTACGGCGCAACGACATAGCCGCCGTCGGCTTTCACGTCAACGCCCTTACCAAGAGCGTTTGCACGGCTCTTTACATTCCCGCCAGGATGCCGAAAGTAAAAGTGCGTTCCACCACTGCCCGTTATTGACTGCAAGGTCTTTGGCAGTCGGCCATTGTTGTTTTCGATTTCGTCTAGTGTATCTTCACCACCATTACGCGGATCAATATCGAGCACCATAAGGCCGGATACTTTACCTGTCGCTATACCGATGTTTGCGTTGGGCCATTTTTCCCACCATTTTTTTATATCCCTCTGATCGGTGGTAGCGTCTTTCAGTCCGTGCATAGTTCGCGGATGCTTGCCGGGGCTGTTGCAGCCACGTTTTCCACAAGCACATTTTCCGTCGTCTATCTCATAGATCGGAAGTACCTGCCAGCCTTGTTGTGCATATTCTAAAGCCACCTTAACTTTGCTTTGCCCTATTCGTTCTGCCCTGATTCTTTCAAATTCACTCTCAATAAAACCAAGTCGCCTCTGCTTTTTCTCACTTACATTTACCATTTTCTTTTCTCCACGAAAATTTTAGCCACGGGCGAAAGCCAAGCCGTGGAGTGCTCACTCCCGACCCGTGGCTAATACTGACTGTTGCTATTTTTCTCCACGTCATTTTGTTCATCAATTTATTATATTGAGTTGCTCTTAATTTTTTGAAAATTGATATGCCGAAAAATGCTGTCGTAACCTCTCGATAAGCAATTCCACCGGCAATTTTAATCGCCGTGCCACCACTGCCAATTTCTTACCTCTCATAATTAAATTGCAGGCCGCTTGATATTTCTTCGACAGGCTTTGCATATCCATTTCAAAATGTAAATCATTGGAAAAGTCTGGTGTGTCCTTCTGATAAAGAATTCGACAGGTCGGCTGTTCATCATTTTTATTCATTTTGTAATTCCCCATTTTGGTTTGGCAGAGCAGAGCGGGGACGGTCAGAAACCCAGAAGAAAAGGAAAGAACCGCCCCCGCCTACAGGAGAAGCACTCACGAAGATTAATAACTAGACGTACTCGACCACTTCGGGTCGGAGCCGTGTGCAATTAAGACCGCCGTTATTTTGGAATCACCTTCGCCGTCGTACTCGATATTGATGAATCGCTTTGTGCCGATCACCAAGAAAACGTAAAGTCCATCCGCCGTTATCGAGAACGTATCATCCGAGACTGTTACCTCCGACGCGCTCATGCCGATGTTTTGTATAAGTTGGCATCGGTTCGACGAACTGGCCGAAAAGCCTGTCTCGTGGCTTGAATGCAAAGAGACATTACTGACGCCGGTCGTTCCCTTATCGACGGACAAAACCAATGTTGCATCGCCGTCATTTTGAATTGAATCAAATTCCGTTCCGCTAATGTCCGAAGAATTTGCTGCTGTAACGTTGTTCAACAAAATCGCCGGGTTGTTTCCTGCTAAAATTTCTCTCATTTTTTCATTCCTTAAAAAATTCCTAAACTACATTAATTCCTAAAATTAAATTCCTAAATACTTACTTTCCGAAATAGAGGTCTAGCCCCCGACGCTTTTGCTCTCTCGCTATCTGGCCCAAAAATGTCATACTCCTTTTGTGTAACCCGGAAAGGCGGGTCGGCTTCTAGGCTTGGCCCAGCACCGTGGAAACTTTCACCAGTTCGCTTGCACTTCCAATAGCACATCGGCTCCATAGCCACCAAAATTCCGCCATCAACTTCCAATTCTTTTCCCATTTTTTACTCTCCTAAATTGAGGGCATCGCCCAATAAATTTCCTGTGGTTTCACCCCGCACGATTCGTCGGCGGAAGTGTAAAAACTTTGTAGTGATTCTCTTAAAGCCTTTTTTGTGTTAAGTAGTTCGGCATCGTCAAACCGACGGTCGTCGAGGTTTGATAAGACCTCTTGTATCTGCCGGACTTTCCCCCAGAGCGACTTGCCTTTGGCAGTATTTCGGAATGACTTGACCGCCTCTCGATGCTCTGAAATATATTGCTCTCG
The DNA here is from genome assembly GCA_030631085.1 of Planctomycetales bacterium. GTDB lineage: Bacteria > Planctomycetota > Phycisphaerae > SM23-33 > SM23-33 > JAUWNJ01. Next base: position 46,784 of record DAOVLV010000001.1, read on the forward strand.
CTCCTTGGCGGCCTTGTCCTTTTCCGTCTTGACTTGTTCGCGTTGCTCGGATGTTGATTCGTAGTTAAAGGTGTCCCGGACGGAATCAACAAAGGTCTCGATTTGCACTTTTGTAATAAGCCCCCGAATGCCCGCCGGGTCGTAGGCGTGATCGGAACGAACTGTCAGCCCTGCCCGATTCAGTTCCTTGATTTCGGTTTGGTAGTTCTTGTAGAGTTCAAAAGTTTTGCTCAATTCCTTGCCCATCGCTTCCGCAGCATCGACGGCTTTTTCAAAATGCTTTTGCTGACGATTTCCGAGTTTCTTTAGTTTGCCCGCACGGTCGTACAAGGTACAAAGCCGTTCGACGATTTCTGGTAAGGCTTCGACAAACGCCTCTGACTGCCACTGAAGGATTTCTAATTCGTTTTTACGCTCGACAATTTCGTCCAATTGTGGCGGGCGTACTGGCCGACCTCGCGGGCTGCCGCCGTCCCGTATTCGGTCGTAGGTGTGATGCAGGACATGCTCTTTGGCCTCCGCACGTTTAGATTTCTCAAAGTCGGGGAAGGTCTTTATGCCGTCGGTGTACTTATACCACTGCCGACATCCTGGGCGAATCTTGTCGGGGTGGTTCTTTACAAACTGCCGCAAGGCATCCCCGGCCTTCCGCTGGTCGAGCAATTCGTCGATGAGTTTTTCGGGTGGTACTGTAAATTGTTTTTCTGTCATTTTTCTATATCTCCATCTTAAAAAGAAAAGGCGAAACCATCGGCCTTCTGGCCAACAGGTCCGCCTTCTTTGTCGAGCAAATTCCGTTTGGGAATTTCTGACCCAGCAAGGTCTAATTTTTTAAAAGAAGGGTTGAATTACCCGCCCTTCTTAAAGGATTATATAGTTTTCGTCAGAAAAACTTGTTAATTTTTTACACGATTTCGACGATATTGAGCAAGTTTTACTACCAATAACCGCGTTTCGCCCTTTGTTTATATGGCTTTTCTCGACGCATAAATAAATTTTATTTTTATCTTTGTTTTCGATGATTTGGCACTATAATTGCTAATGCGATGAATATACGATACTCCCAAAATGGCTTTGCCCTTCGGTTCGGCGAATCACTTCCTATGGTTGTGTATTCATCGCAACCGGGCCGAAGGGCTTCAATTTCTACGCTGTACTATCACGAGTATTAATAAGTTTTTTCGCCGCCACCGGTATAATAACTAGGAGTAAAGCGATGATCAAAACGCAGAAATTAAACAAGACCAGTTGCCTTACCGCTTGGTTGCTGACACGAGTCAGTTCCGAAGGTCAAGAGGAGGGCGAAGGCCCAGACGCCCAACTCCATAGCATCACACTGTCCGCTGAACGAGAAGGGTACACACCAAAGAATTGTAAGGTGGTGCAGGAAACAATTAGCGGATTCACCGAAAGAATCGAAGACCGTCCTTTATTGTCGAAAGCGTTAGATAGTGCAAAGGCCGGCGACTGTTTCTTTTGGGACAAGTCTGACCGTATGGCCCGCGACCGTATGGCGAAGGAAAGCATCATTCGCTTGATGCAACGTAAGGGACTGCGGTGTTTCGTGGGGGGGCTAGAGTTCGTCCTGTCGGATGAAACGCAAGTAGCCTTCCTATGTATGCAAGGAATCTTCGACCACCTCGCCGGAAGACAGTTAGTCGCCCGCATGGTGGACGGCAAAGCATCGCGTCGCCGTAAGGGGTTCATAATTGATTCGCAGGCCTCTTACGGTTTTGACTACATTAAAAATGAAGACCCGGCCTTGCGGACATTCCTCATTAACAAACAGGAAGCCAACGTGCTCCGCGAAATCATATCTCGCGTTATCGACCTTAATCAGTCGATGAATCAAATAGCCAACTGGCTGAATGACAGTAGCATCCCGCCGAAGTCAGCCAAGCGGTGGAGTTCTGCAAGTCTGTGCTATATTTTGCGAAACCCCATCTTGACCGGCAAGGTAATGTCTGGACGCAACCGATACGAAAAAGACTCGGAAACTGGAAAGACAAAACGTATAACGACACCACGTAGCGAATGGAAAGTTTTCAAGGAACTGCCTGACAGAATTATTGATGAAGATACATTCAACAGACTGCAACAAATTCTTGACTCTCGGATACCGGCTCATCGACGTAAAGATAAAAAACCATCGGGGACTATGCAAAGCCGGAACGTCAAGGAGAATGACCAACGGATATTGAGGGACTTGTTATTTTGTAATTCGTGTGCCCGCTATGAAGGTGGAACCATACGCAGGTCAAAGATGGTTCCGGCACAAGGAGCCAGCCCCAAAGATGCTTTTTATGCTTGCTACTGGCGGCGAACTTCCGACAACAAGCGTAAAATGGCAGATAGGGAAAAATGCCGAATGCCATACATCCCGGCTAGTGAGGTTGAAGGGCTGGCAATGGAATACGTCAAGCGGATATTCCTTGACCCGAAATCAGTTTTGGAAAGCCTATTGACCGACAAGTCAATACAAGGTGAACTCATAGCGGCTGAAAAGCAACTAGCGTCCACCGAATCCAAACTTCACAAAACCAACCGTCGAATCGAAAAGACCCTTGACCAGATGCTCGACACGGAATCGGAACAGCGGAAACGCTCTCTTGATGAAAGCCTTGCTCGATATGAAAAAGAACGGGACGACTTGGAGGCCTACAAGTCCGGTCAGATGCGGGATGTTGAACGGTTACACCAGATGGTAGGGCGGGCCGATCTGTTGAAAGATGCTGCTGACGACCTTGCAGGTATCAGGGCGGTGGCTGAAAAGGTGATAGACGAATTGAACACGGAACAGAAAAAACGATTGTTGAGAATAATTGCAAACCGAGCACAGTTTGCCATATCATTCCTTAAAGGCCGGGCAGGATATGTACTTGATGAATCCGTTGCCGCCGGTAAGTACGAAAGCAGGATCGAGGCCGATGCCGATGGAGAGAATCCGATTGTCAATACCTACAAAGAAATCGGCAAAGCCCATTTTTCATTCCGCCCAAAGTCGCACGTACCAAAATTCAGCGGCTGGCGGCTTGACCTTGCAGGAAATATCAAACCGTCGGAAATCATTGAAGGGCTGGCCCAGTTTGCCCGCGAAATTAGACCAAAGGTTTTCGCAAAGTACGCGAAAGACCAAGAGAAACATCCTCACAAGTCATATAAGAGTTACAAAACTGGCCCCGTCGATATTACCGCCCCTGACGCCGGACGAATCGCTTGAGACGACACGGATTTATTCCGCACGCGGGTTGCTCGCGCCGGCCCAATCGCTGATGGCGATCAGGCCGGTGCGCACGCCGCACCATTCGACTTCGTCGGCTGCGCTGGTCGGCGGCGGCATCATCCCCCAGCCGGGGGAAATCTCGCTCGCGCACCACGGCGTGCTGTTCCTCGACGAACTGCCGGAATTCACGCGCGCCACGCTGGAGATGATCCGCCAGCCGCTGGAAGACCGATGGGTAACGATTCCGCGCGTTCATTCGACGCTGAAATTCCCAGCCGCGATTATGCTGGTCGCGGCGATGAACCCGTGTCCGTGTGGATATTTCACTGATCCGAAGCGGCAATGCAAGTGTTCGCCGGTGGTGATTGAGCGGTATTTATCGCGGATTTCCGGGCCTTTGATTGACAGGATTGACATTCACATCGAGGTCCCGCCGGTGCCTTGGCGACAACTCCGAGGCGACACCGACGGCCTGTCCAGCGCGGACATGCGTGAGCAAGTCCTAGCCGCCCGCCAGGTTCAGCGCAACCGTTTTTCTGTTTCTTCTTCCCAAGTCCCTAGTCCCACTCGTCAGGGCGGAGCCTGCCGTAGCCCGGAGTCCCTAGTCCCTTCATCCACTACGACAAATGCCACCATGTCGAGCAAGCAGGTCCGCCAATTCTGCAAACTCGACTCTGCCGGCGAGACGTTGCTCAAACAGGCAATGACCGAACTAGGCCTCTCAGCCCGCGCGCACGACAAGGTCCTACGCATCGCCCGCACCATTGCCGATATCGAAGGTGAAGAAAACATCCAATCGCATCATTTGGCAGAAGCGATACAATATCGAAAACTGGACAGAAGATTGTAGCGCAGAAACATAATTAGGATTAGGCATGTCTAAAAATAAGGACGTTCGCAACGATCTGAAAGCGTATTTTCAGAAGATAGAAACATTATCTGTCCCCCATGAAACCCAATGGGTTAGTATTCGTCCCTGCCCACCGCTGTTCCCCAAATCGACTCAAGGTTTGATTGTAATCAAATACTCGGGCGAGAAACTTTTAATCCTCGGATGGTTCGGTCATCCATCATCCTGTTTGCTTCAATTTCCTCGAACATTCACCGCGTTGAAAGGAAAACTGGAAAATGGAGTAAGTGTTTCCTTGGAGCCATCCTATTCTATAGACTCCAAATTATATTGTGATAAGAACCCTCACCTTCAACTGTTTGCCTTTAGGCTTAGGAAACTAATCGTGGGCTCTCCTAGAAAGCTAGCTTCTCAAGCAACCTTTCGACTTGTCAACTTTGACTTAGAAATCGGGAATATCAGGAAGACAAAGACTGGTTACAGGAACTATCCACCGCTCTTGCGGTTCAAGCATGTGAATACCACATTTGTCGTCCGCGGAACGTCGAAGCCCAACCGTGATCCCCATGCTCCAGAATCTCAATATCATCTCTCGTCAAAATTGACTATAACTGCCAAAAGACCCCGGCCTTGGAAGGAACTTCAAGATGAGGGGTGGAAGATAACCAACCTGTTATCTTTGGCTTCTGCTAACCGTGTCGGGTATCTGGATATTGAATTTAGACCTGTGGGGATGGCAAAACCTTGGTCTATTGCTTATGACAGGTCTGTACCTCCCAATAAATCACGGCATGGTACAGTAACCTTTGGTACTGTATGCTTCTCCCTGACACGTATGTACCTGCCACGACTTCTGAAATGTGGAATTAAAAATATTGAAAACGCTCATTCAAACTACGGGTTTTTTCTTGCACTTCGACATTGGATCAACGCTCAGCATAGCACAATCATACAAGAGAAATTGACCTCGTTATTCCAAGGATTTGAGACGTGTATGTCAGTTTTTAGAGCATCTGGGAATAAGATACCTTTGACGAGAAACGAGGCGGAAGAAAAGGCTTACCAATGGCTTATGAGCATTATGAAAGAAAAGTCTCCAAACAAACGCATTCGTATCACCTTAGAGCAATTGTTTAAAAGACCACCCAGAGCCAAAACGGAAACACTACCGACACTCCTTGACTCATTGGGGTTGAAGGCGGATTTAGGATTCTGGGTGCGCAGAACGGACATGTTTCATCGTGGCGATATTAATAGGGACATTGGATTATCTGCTGTTGCCCAACACATGAAAGAAGCGGACGATCTCCTTGCCAGAATTCTATTGAGGAGCGTGGGCTATTCTGGAAAATATTTCCGCCTTGACACCGATGGATGGCCATGCGAAGGAAAGATACCTTAACCTAAAGGCTGATGGCATGGTCGCGGTGTTTGTGACCACGTTTGTGTTCACCGGGGTCACAGCATCCGGCAAATCCAACCCGCCGAGTATAAAGGAAAAAGAATATGCTAGAGAATGAATTACACAGGGAAGAGAATATGAAATTGCAGCTTATTAAAGATGCTCATACGTATTTGGAAGGGCGTATCAAGTTTGTTGATACTAAGGCAAGCTTTTTTATGGCAGTCCTGGGTGGTTTCTTTGCGATCATCGCTCTTTCGGCAAAAGAAATGTTATTATCAGTAGGTGCGAAAAGTGTGTCACCGACGATTGAGATTGGGTTTTACCTCCTGATGATCGTAACCTTTCTTTTGGTGATCATAACGGTATGCTGTTTATTACAAACTATCCGACCCACAAGAAAATTTCTGCATATGACAATGGAGGTAAAACACACATCTGGCAAAGCACAGCATGTTATGTGGCCAAGTAAAGAAGGAGGTTGGCCCCAAGATCCAACGGATTTCGAAAAAAGAATTCAATCGCTTGATACGAATGGAATATTAGCAAACTATGAGGAAACACTTTATGTGAGTCTTCAACTGATAAGGAATGTCTACAATCGTTATCGCGTTGCTGCTTTATTAATGAAATTTACCGTTGTGGTGAGCGGATCTCTTTTCTTCGCACTTCTTATTCTAAAACTGATAGGCGTCTAACCAAGTAGGGCGGGGCAACTCGTGCTACGTAGTAAACTATGTCGCAGAGTAGCATCGGCCCGCGGAACAAAATCGGAAACAATACAATTTTGTCATGGAAACCTAGGAGAAACAAATTATGAAATGTCCGGCGTGTGGTAGAGAGTTGGTGGAAATGGTGGCTGGGAGTGTTACTGTTGATGTGTGCAAGGGCGGGTGCGGGGGCGTTTGGTTCGATAACTTCGAGTTGCAGAAGGTCGATAATCAGAGCGAATCGGCCGGCGAGGCCCTGCTGGATGTCGAACGGGACGAAAACGTCCGCGTGGACCACGAGGCCCGCAAGAAATGCCCGAAGTGCGACGACCTTGTAATGATGCGGCATTTCTCCGGCGTCAAGAAGGAAGTCGAGGTCGATGAATGCCCCGGCTGTGGGGGCTTCTGGCTTGACTTCGGCGAGTTGGCGCAGATTCGC
>DAOVLV010000004.1 GCA_030631085.1 Planctomycetales bacterium
CCCGGTACACATTCGACTGTGCTGCTGTTCAGTTCTCCGAACACTTACACATTCGATTCGGCAACGCTGGTCGATGGCGGCGAAGGCAATACACAGTTGCTTCCAACCCCGCTTCCCGAACCGGCGGTGCTGTTTCTGCTGTGCGGTGGGGTTTTGCCTGTCTTGCTGAAGAAATACCGCAGGAAGGCGCGTGCGAAAGTATAATTCGTTTTTTCTTTCGGCCGGTGCCTGTGTATTCAGGCAGGCAGGAGACGCCCGGCTTGGAGAAGTGTATAAAACAAGTCTGTTTTTTCACCCGCTCCGCGGGCCGGTAGCGAGGCTTTTGAGCCTGCCTCGCAAACCCGAGTAAGTTCGGGAACCGGACGGCGGCGGTCAAGTACTAGAGGAATCGCGAGGGTTTCTCGCAAAATGGCCTCGTCGGTCCATGCAGGGAGTCCGCGCGCAAAGCGTAGGATAAGGAGCAAGCGTATGGATAACGAAGTGAGGGGTGGTGCATTCTGCAATACGAGTGGGCCGATATCAGGTGCGATAATTCTTATTGTAATGTTGACGGTTTTCGCATCGGCAGGTTTCGCGTCGGCGGCAGAGGAAAAAATTGAAATAATGGCAATGGGGGATTCGACGGTTGAAGCGATGGCAATCGCAAGCCCGCCGACCTCACCTTCAGGCGTCGCGGCGCACATCTTGAAAGGTCCCGCCCCAATGACCGCTGTAATGTTGTCGAACGTGCCAACCTCGAGTTGGACGTACGGATGCTCGGCTACGTCGGCCGGTATGATATTCGGCTACTACGACCGGACCGGTTTGTCCAACATGTATTCCGGGCCTTGTAACGGTGGAGTAGCGCCGCTTTCGGACCTGGGAGGCCAGTGTTCGATCATCGCCACCCGGAACGGTTTTGACGAGCGAACCACCAGGGGTCATGTGGATGATTACTGGACCGGCTTTGGAAACCCCGGGCCGGACCCCTGGGAAGGAACCTGGACCGAACACACATGGGAAGGGTGCACAGCCGATTACATGGGCACCAACCAGTGGAAATGGGACTTTATCGGCAACGACGGTGTTAAGGATTTTAATACGGACGGCAGCACTGCTTTGTGGTGGTACGACAGCGCGACGAAACTTTACGATTACATTCCACCGGCTACCGCCGGTTTGCCACAGACGGCACTGTGCCACGGGCTTCGGTTATTTGCCGAATCTCGCGGCTACATTGTCGTCGAAAACTATACCCAGAAAATCGACACGTTATATGTCGGTGGCTTCTCGTTTAGCGACTATGTGGCCGAGATCAACGCCGGCCGACCGGTCATGATACAAGTAACCGGCCACAGCATGGTGGGGGTCGGCTACGATACGACCGGAAACGTCGTCTATCTCCACGATACATGGGGCGACTATGTAGCCACGATGACTTGGGGCGGATCTTATAGCGGCATGGACCATCAGGCCGTAACGGTTATCAACGTTGTTCCCGAACCGGCGACGATGTCCCTGCTGGTGTTGGGCGGAATCGGCGTGTTGATTCGCAAACGACGGAAATAAGGTACGGATAAATATATGGAAAGATCGCAAATCGCCCTTTTTGCGGAGAACGTTCCTCGCAGCCGAGAAGCGACACAAAAAAGACCCAAACGGGCCAAAAAGTAAGGAACCTCCAAGATGAAAAAGTTAACAATGATTATGGCAGTAGTGGGCCTGATACTGGTCGTCAGCGGGACGGCTGGGGCCGAGACGACTTATGGAGGCAATGTTACCCCTCTTTGGAACCTCGGCGTGGGCCAACCGACCGGCAATTTCGTCGTCGATGACAACGGGGATATCCAGACGGCCTTAAGGGCGACCGGGCGATATACAGGTGCGCTTGCCCCGGTCAACACCGAAGGGAGATACTTCGCATTCACCGGAACTTCCACCGATGGTCAGGGCGGACCACCGTTACCCGGAGTTGCCACATGGAACTTCTGCTTCCACGTAAATGTGGACACCAGCGTCTCGGTTGTTGCTGATCCTGTTACAGGCCTCGTCGTTCACTTTGAGGCCCCTTTACTCACGCTCGACGATGTTAACCTCTTCCTGATCGTGGATGACAATCCGGCAGTGGGAGTCTCCTCGGAGGTCGTGGTGGACTTGAAGCTGGCGGCCGAAGCGGCTGCGGGGGGAGTGATTGACTGGACACCTTATGTTGGTATGCGCGGGGCGGAGAATCTTGGATTCGAGTGGTTGGCGCTGGCGGCGGCCGCACAGGGCAAGACCTGGACTTTCGATCCGGAAGTGGCTGGAGAATATGAATTCTCCCTGGTGGTTTTTGATAAGGGCATGCCGAACCCTCTGTGCTGGACGGACATGAAAGTTACAGTCGTTCCCGAACCGGCGACGATGAGCCTGCTGGTGTTGGGCGGAATCGGCGTGTTGATTCGCAAACGGCGGAAATAAGGTCCGGATATAAACATGTGAAAAGAGAATCGTGTATCGGCCTTTTTGCGGAGGACGTTCATCGCAGCCGGATGCGACACAAAAAGGCCCAAACGGGCCAGGAAGTAAGGAGCCTCAAAATGAAAAAGTCAGCAATGATTATGGCAGCAGTGGGCCTGATACTGGCTGTGACCGGTACAGCACAGGCAGCACCACTGATGTTTACTGAGACGTTCGACGGGTCCAATGCCGCCGCCGGCGGCGGTACCGGCAGCGCCTTCTCCGGCGGATTGGACAATACCGGCTGGACAGGCGCCACCTCTGGCATGGCGTCCTTTCTGGATGCCGGCGGCGGTTTCTGCATGATGTCTGCCATGCCTTTTGGAATGGGTTCAGGGGAAGTATCCCTCTCTCGGACAATCGGGGACGGCGACAATGAAATAGCCTCACTCGATGCTACCGGTTCAGGCGGCGTTCAGGCTGTCGATAATACGACCTTCAGTTGGATTTTCGCCGATGATGCGGCTAATTCGTTCCAGGTTTCTGTGGATGTCGTCAGCTATAACAATATCCGCCTGCAGGTATCGAGAAGAAAAAGCGGAAATGTTCTGATATTGAGCGATGTGGATATGACCGACAACGGCCTTGGGGATGTGCCTCAACCGCCTGACCCTACGGACATTTACAGAATGCGGCTGGACTGGACGGCTACATGGGACCACGCAACGACAGAGTGGGGCTTTGAAGGTACAGTAACACTCCAGAACGACGCCGGCACCATAACAGTCGGTTCGTACACGCAGGCACTGGTGGCAACAACGGACTATGAAGCCTCTGAACAGGGCCGAACAATGGAGATGCTGCAACAACTCGGATCAGGAATGGCGTCGGCAGCAGGTCTGAACGAAGTCAGCATGGACATTCCCGAGCCGGCGACGATGTGCCTGCTGGGTCTTGGCGCATTGGCGCTGATCCGTCGCCGCAAATAGATCGAAACAGTTTCGATCTCGGCGACAAAAAAGAGAGTGTGTACCAAATAGCATAGGAGAATTGTGATGAAAACTGTTTTGGCAATAATTGCTGTACTAGGTCTGGCGACGATCGCACAGGCGGGTATATCGGTTGTAGTGGACAGTCCGGTGGACCTTGACGGGGTGTATCAGTCCACGCTGGTTCACCTTGTCGCGGACACTTATGAGGAGAGGGTAACGGCATGGGATGGCTCATTCAATGGGCCTATGAATCAGCTTTGGCTTATGGGCGGCGCCATGCCGACCCCGACGCTGACCAATGCTGATTACCTGGACGCCGTCACAGAGCGGCCTTGGGATACGCACTTCATGTTCTCCGACGACGCGTTACTAACGGTGAGCCCCCCTAGTGAGGACGGTCCTGGGACCGGCACGTTTCTGATGGGTATCTTCGGCATCCTGCCCGATTTTACGGCACAGGACCTTGTGTTGGCCCAGATCGTAACGCGAATTGCCGATGGTCCGTACGTAGTCGAGATGACCGGCATAACCGCTAATGCCTTTGGCATAGAGTACGACATACACACCTTGCTTCCGATTCCCGAGCCGACGACGATGGGCCTGATAGTCATCGGCGGCCTGGCACTGCTGAGACGGCGCAAGATATAGACGGCAGTACGATGGATGGTACAGGTTTTTGACCTGTTCCACTCAATCTATCGGAAGGAGCCGTAAGATGAAAAAGTTAGCAATGTTTCTGGGAATGGCGTGGGTGATTCTTACGGTTACTACAATGGCCGATGCCGATATGGTGTTTTCGAACTATGATGAGGCGTCGGGCTACTGGGACGCGTGGAACGACAGCTGGTCTCCGCCCGAGCGTGTCGAGCCATTCACCACCGCCGGTAATGCCCTGGGCCAGTGGGAACTGACCCAGATCACCCTGAGTGCTGACAGCAACGTTGCGGGTGGTCCTTCTCAGCCGGTAACCATCAGCATTTACGCCGATGACAGCGGCAGCGCAGGAACGGCCGTTGCGTCCTGGGACCTTAACATGCCTGACACGAACTATGGCGACTGGTCGTTCTCGGCCACAGCAGTAACGCTGGACGCGCTCGAGGCATACTGGTTGGGCGTCGAACCCACCCATAGCGATGGTAGTCTGGTCGGGTGGCAGTGGACGACCAACGCCGCCAGTCACGTTTTTGAGATCGCCGGAGATCCCATTCCCGAACCGGTGACGATGATTTTATTATGCGGCGGGGCAGTGCCTGTTCTGCTGAGCTATCGCAGGAAAAGGCGGACCTGATATATTATGGGTATAGTTTGATATTGATTTGACATCAAATCGTTTCGGTCCGGTGTGGAGCGTTTGTCTTCGACCCTGAACCAATCGAAGGGAGCCACGCTCTTCAAAGCCCGGTTTCCGGGAGCCGGTCAGTACGAGAGAAAGTGCGGGAGTTTCTCGCAAAACGACCCGTCGGTCCAGGCAGGGAATTCTCGCGCAGGTGAAGGCAGCAGAAGGAACCTGACGGATGGGTATGGAGACGGTAAAGCCCGGAGGGTGTCCGACAAAGCCTCTTTTGGTCGGGGTATCTGCGGCTATCCGTGGAGTCGTCGAGATAGTCGATACCGTTGCCGAGAGCGACTGTTGCGTGCTGATCGAAGGTGAGAGCGGCACGGGCAAAGAACTGGTAGCACGCCGTTTGCACGCCATGAGTCCCCGCCGGGGCAAACCATTCATTCCCGTCAACTGCGCCGGTGTCAGTGAAACGCTTTTCGAGAGCCAGTTCTTTGGGCACGTCCGCGGCGCCTTTACCGGTGCGGAGCAAAGCATGTTGGGTCTGGTCCGCAGTGCCGAGGGCGGAACACTGTTCATGGACGAAGTGGGCGAAATCCCGCTGAACATCCAGCCCAAATTTCTGCGGGTGCTTCAGGACGGCGAGGTCATGCCCGTGGGTACGTCTTCACCGGTCCCGGTGGACACGCGTTTTATCGCCGCGACCAATCGCGACCTCCGTGCCGATGTACGCGAAAGACACTTTCGCGAGGACCTCTACTACCGTCTTAATGTCGTTCGCATCTGCCTGCCGGCACTGCGAGAACGGCCGGAGGACATCTCCGTACTTCTGGATCATTTTTTGGCCCAGTGCACCAAACGCTACAAACGCCCAGCCATCCATGTCGGCGGGGACGTCCGCCGGCAACTCGCCAAGTACACCTGGCCGGGAAACGTCCGCGAACTGGCCAATTGGGTCGAACGCCTCTACGCCACCGGGCTTGAGCCGCGCATCCTGACTGCCTCGCTGTTGGACGAAGCGAAGGAATCGCAAATCGGCGGGTTCGACCATCTGATGAGCCTCGAAGAGGCGGAACATTACGCCGTTGTTAACGCCTTACGGTCCACTCACAACAATCGTACAGCGGCTGCCCGAATACTCGGTATTAACCGGGCAACGCTTCTCCGCAAGATCACGCAGTACCAGACCGTCTGATCCGACGCATCTGTTGCGCGCGCCGCGCTGCGCAACACTTCCCGCAAAAGCAGCCCGCTATCGCAGCCACAGGATAAATCTTCGCTTCTCACTACCACCAAACGACTTACGACAAGCACGCCCGCGTGATTTCCTGACTGGCACGGACTTTGCTCATAGAGACCCGTGGATGGGGAATTCGTGTGAATTCCCGAAACTGTATCTGAAATGGAAAAAGTATCTATGAAATTAAGGATATGCGCGAGTGATTAATGCTAATTACGAAATGAAGGATGTGGTGTTGTTCTATGCCGGAAAGTCGCTGCTGGAGCAGGCGGGTAACTGGGTTGACGGACAACCGAACCTTTTTCTGCGATTGGTTTCATCTCGCAGCCGCCCAGTTGTCAACAAGGCATTGTCCGAGGCGTCTGCGGTGATAGTTGACATTACGGAACATCCCGACACTGCGATGGACGTTTTCCAGTACGCCGTTGAGCGGCCCGAGAGCAGGGAACTCGCCGTGTACACCGAGCGTAGCCACGAAGGATTGGAGATATTTGTCCGTTCGCGAGGTGTGCTTTTACTGCTTGGTCCGCTGAACCCGGCTGAGTGGGGAGCGTTCTTCGAGTCGTTGAAACCATCGGAAGCCCGTTCCGTCGCCGGTCTGCATTCCGGGGCTGAACGAAAGCCGCCGTACAAGACTATCTGCCTGCCGCACGCATGTAACTAAAAAACAAGCACAAAGGAATCCAGTGTTAAGGAGCGGGAAAATGATTGCAAAAATTGCGAAACAGATGAGCGGCGAAAAACTGTTGCTGATGCGGATTTTCAAAGGTAACCGTGTCGGTCCAATGATCGAGAACGAGTTGGACCGCAGAGCGTTGTCGAATCCGATACCTCGGCGCAAATTGACGGAAAACAACTGGGCCGGACGAACGTTCGCCATGAGGCGATCGGCACGACTGGCGGCCTAGACATGACTGTCTTGAGACGCTGAAACGGAACGCGAGGGTCTCTTTGGGGTTTCCGGACAGGCCCACGCCCGGACAACCGGATTATGAACTGTCGCTAAAAACAGGAGCAGGAAAATGAATGGAATTATCAAAAAGTTAGAACGATTGACGGAAGAGCAACTTTATACCATCAGTGCTGCCATTGACGACCGCCTGGATCGACTGGGCGAACGCCGCATAAAGAGAGGATACCAGAGAAGTACGTATATATCCGACCTGGTTCGCGGCAGGAGATGCGCGCCGCATGAAATTCGCAAGGCGGCATAAGAGGATCAATCCAATCTGAAGACCTTTTCATTAAAAAGCAGGAGAGTGAAAATGAACATCATGAGCAGAATGACCGGCGAGGAATTGTTGTTGATGCGGCTGCTGAACGGCAGCAGCGTTCTTCCTGCGATCAATGCCGAACTCGACCGTAGGGCACGGTTCGGCGTTACCGTACGGAGAACCGGAGACCGGCGTCAAAAGCATTCTCGCACGATGATCTCCTCGGTAAAGCAGGCCGCTTAGGGGTCTGAACCGCCGAAATGGACAACTCGACTGAGCACCGGAATTACCGTCCGACAGGATAGATCGGATGCGCCCGAAACAGATGCGGCGATCCGGCCCGGGGCGGCCAAAAACCCCTCATACGGGTATCCGGGGCGGCATAGGGTTGGGCACGGCGTTTCAGGACCTGGGGCAATTCGCCCTGCCGAGAAGTATTTGTGAATGGCGTGTGTAATTTCTCACTTCCGGCATCAGCCGGAAAATGAAAGTGGAGGTAACGATTACAAGTGCAGACGTTCGACGTCTGCAAGAAGCGGCACGGATGAGACGAGTGGGCACGGAGGCGAACGATTGTGGATTTCGGATTTTACCGGTCTCACGGTATTCCGGTAATCCGGCCTGCCACGGCGTAGCCCGAAGGGCGAAGCCGGGTCTTTATCGAAAGGAGCATGAAAATGAATAAAGTAACGACAATTCTGATGTTGAGTGCAGTTCTGATGTTTGTGGCCGGTCCGGCGGCAGCCGACTGGTTCCCCGGCGACGGGCACAAGATGCACTACCCACAACTGCCGGACCCCTTCGGCTGGGACGTCGCCTTCCAACCCTACGGCGGGTCTACGCCACTGGCCGACGACTGGGAGTGCACCCAGACCGGACCGGTTGATGACATCCACTTCTGGGTCTCGTGGGAGTACGACGAGATAGGTTACATCGACCACATCGTCGCGAGTATCTACTCGAACAACCCCATGGGACCTAACGGCTGGAGCGAACCGGAAGATTTGCTCTGGCGGCAGGGGTTCGGTGGTCCCGAAGTTAACGTAATCCCGTACGGCGATGGTCAACAGGGCTGGTACGACCCCTGCACCGGGTTCGTGAACTATCCGGACCACTTTCAGTACTTCCAGGTCAACATCGTGGATATCCTTGATCCCTTCGTCCAGGAGGAAGGGGATATCTACTGGCTGGGCCTTGAGGTCTTCACCGAGTTCGGCAACGTTGGCTGGAAGACGTCCATAGACCACTTCATGGACGATGCGGTCTTTAAGTGTCAGGACACCGGCGTGTGGGTGGAACTGCGCGACCCGTTTACGGGCGAGTCGCTGGACCTGGCGTTCGTGATCACCCCCGAGCCGGGGACGATGAGCCTGTTGGTGTTGGGCGGAATCGGCGTGTTGATGAGGCGTCGGCGTAAATGAGACGTAGAGGTAAGCCCGCCTCATGCGGGTTTGATTCTTTTCGGCTGGCTGGCCCGGTAGTGGACGCCCGGCCGGGAAGGTTGCAAACAATTGCGGATTTTACCGGTCTCACGGTAATCCGGTAATCCGGTCTTTATCGAAAGGAGCCTGAAAATGAGAAATGTAAAGACAATTCTGATGTTGAGTGCAGTTCTGATGTTTGTAGCCGGCCCGGCGGCAGCAGATTGGGACCCCGGCGACCCCTACAAGATGCACTGGCCGCAACTGCCGAACCTGGAGTACGGCCTGGACGTTCTAGCGGGTCCGATATCGCCCGATGGTGCAATAGTGTACGAGAAATTCCTTGCCGATGATTTTCTGTGCACTCACACCGGACCGATCACCGAGATCCATGTCTGGGGTTCCTATTGGGAAGATCGCAGGATGGATCCCCCGGTGCCGCCGCTGTTTAACCTGGTCATCTACTCGGACATCCCGGCACACCAAAGCCCCACCGGATACAGCATGCCGGGTGATCCGTTGTGGAACGCGTATCTTCCGGCAACCGTCGAGCGAGTTTACGCCGAAGGCGTAATGGAAGAATTCTTCGATCCCAACCAAGACGCGATCATAGGGAGCGACACGGTGGTATGGCAGTACAACTTCTTCATTGATGAGGCAGAGGCGTTTATTCAAGATGAAGGCGAGATCTACTGGCTCGGCCTGCACCACTCGTACGACCTCAACGGGGACGGAATAGTGGACATCATGGACATGGGCGTTCTTATGGAGAATTGGCCTTGGGCTTATGGTTGGAAGACATCCCAGGATCACTTCAACGACGGTGCCGTCTGGACTGATGTGGATTCCTGGATGACCTCTGGGCAGATCGAACCGCCGTTCGGTCCGTGGAATGAACTCATCGACCCGAGAACCGGTGAGTCGTTGGACCTTGCGTTCGTGATTGTACCCGAGCCGGCGACGATGAGCCTGCTGGCGTTGGGCGGAATCGGCGTGCTGTTGCGTAGGCGGCGTAAGTAAAGTGCATATAGGACTTACCCCACAAAGGGGTGGGTTTGATTTCCACCCTCGGCCGGTGTCCATATGGGACACCGGCCGAGGGAGTCAAAGACAAAACCTGAAAGGAGCCTGAAAATGAGAAATGTAAAGACAATTCTGATGTTGAGTGCAGTTTTAATGTTCGCAGCCGCACCAGCGGCAGCCGACTGGGACCCCGGCGACGGGCACAAGATGCACTACCCACAACTGCCCGACCCCTTCGGCTGGGACGTCCAGGCAAGCAATCCGACGGTGCTGGCCGACGATTGGCAGTGCAGACAGACCGGGCCCGTCGATGACGTACACCTGTGGGGTTCCTGGCAAGCCGATTACCCGCCCCCACTTGGCGAGATCAGCAGCATTCACCTGAGCATTCACGACAACATCCAAGGCCCGCCCAGTATGCCCGGCGATCTGCTGTGGGAACGGGACTTCCTCGTCGGGGAGTTCACCGTTCGTAACTACGGCACCGGCAACCAGGGATGGTTAGACCCGGTGAGCGGGGATTGGATCCTGAATGACCACATGATGTTCCACCAGATCAACATCGTGGACATCCCGGATCCCTTCATTCAGACCGAAGGCGAGATCTACTGGCTGGATGTGTCCGTAAGCACCACGCTGGGCCTGCCCTTCTGGGGCTGGAAGACATCCCAGGACCACTTCATGGACGACGCGGTTTACAGGGACACTGACGGTATGTGGCAAGAGCTGTTCGACCCGATAACCGGCGAGTCGCTGGACATGGCGTTCGTGATCACGCCCGAGCCTGGGACGATGTGTCTGCTGGCGTTGGGCGGAATCGGCGTGCTGATGAGGCGTCGGCGTAAATGAGACGTAGAGGTAAGCCCGCCTCATTGCGGGTTTGATTCTTTCGGCCGGGCGACCTGTAGTGGCCGCCCGGCCGGGAAGGTTGCAGACAATTGCGGATTTTACCGGTCTCACGGTATTCCGGCCTGCCACGGCGTAGCCCGAAGGGCGAAGCCGGGTCCTTATCGAAAGGAGCATGAAAATGAATAAAGTAACGACAATTCTGATGTTGAGTGCGGTTTTGATGTTTGTGGCCGGTCCGGCGGTAGCCGACTGGTACCCCGGCGACGGGCACAAGATGCACTATCCGCAGATGCCGGACCCCAACGGCTGGGACGTCGGCTTCCAGTCCGACAGCGGGCCTGTGCAACTGGCAGACGACTGGATGTGCACGGAAAGCGGAAAGGTTACCGACATCCACTTCTGGATCTCGTGGGAGTACGACACGATAGGCTTCATCGACCAAATCGGCGCGAGTATCTACTCGAACAACCCTATGGGACCCTACGGCTGGAGCGAGCCGGAAGAGTTGCTCTGGCAGCAGGGGTTCGGTCCCGACGAATTTAACGTAATCCCGTACGGCGATGGTGAACAGGGCTGGTACGACCCCTGCACCGGGGATTGGCGCCATCCGGACCACTATCAGTACTTCCAGGTCAACATCGTGGATATCCCTGATCCCTTCGTCCAGGAGGAAGGGACTATCTACTGGCTGAGCCTCTATGTCTTAACCGAGGGCGGCGGCAACGTCGGCTGGAAGACGTCCATGGACCACTTCATGGACGATGCGGTCTATATGTGTCCGTGGGCCCCGGGCACGTGGTGGGAACTGCGCGACCCGCTGAGCGGCGAGTCGCTGGACCTGGCGTTCGTGATTACCCCCGAGCCGGCGACGATGAGCCTGCTGGCGTTGGGCGGAATCGGCGTGTTGATTCGAAAACGGCGTAAGTAAAGTGCATGTAAGTCTTACCCCACAAAGGGGTGGGTTTGATTTCCACCCTCGGCCGGTGTCCATATGGGACACCGGTCGAGGGAGTCAAAGACAAAACCTGAAAGGAGCCTGAAAATGAGAAATGTAAAGACAATTCTGATGTTGAGTGCAGTTTTAATGTTCGCAGCCGCACCGGCGGCAGCCGACTGGGACCCCGGCGACGGGCACAAGATGCACTGGCCACAACTGCCCGATCCGAACGGGTGGGACGTTTACGCCAGTTGGTCTTATGGCGTTGCTGATGACTGGACATGTTCGAGGACGGGTCCGGTTACAGACATTCATATTTGGGGTTCATGGAAGGAAGACTTCGTTGAGCAAATTGATTCCTTTTACATCGCAATTTGGGAGGATCGGAACGGTGAACCGTACAGGCAGAAATGGGCGCAACTGTTTAGCACAGATGAGTTCATTGAACGATTTTGGGGAACTGGCGATCAGGGCTGGTTAAATCCGCCTCATTTTGGCGTGTCTTACAACGAACACGACCATCTTGGGATCTATCAATATAATTTTTATGTCGATGCCGCGGACGCTTTCGTGCAAGAAGAAGGTACCACCTACTGGTTAGTGGTGAAAGCCAACCTCCCACCAGGAAGCACAAAACTGTTTGGTTGGAAAACGTCGATGTCGGAACCTTACGGAAACAACGCGTATTCTGGCCTTCCTGTGAATCCTGATCATTACTGGGAGAAGTTATCGGACCCGATTACCGGTGAAGCGCTGAACATGGCCTTCGTGATTACACCCGAGCCGGGAACGATGGCGCTGCTGGTGTTGGGCGGAATCGGCGTGCTGATTCGCAAACGCAGGAAATAGAGCAAGAGAGGTTTCCCTCTTTATTGTGCAGAAAGTCGGGGCGGAGTCGGCTGTTACCAGCCCTGCCCTGACTGTTTTCCAAGGTGGTTCACCGCAGGCGTAACACCCATCCGCTCAACCAAAACATCGCTACTGCAAGTGCGAGGAATGGCCAGAGTTCGACGCCTTTTGTCAGCGGTTCAGGTTCAGGCAGTGTAATCTCGGCGGCACGTTTGAGCGGGTCGATTTTGGGCGTGGCGGATTTCAGACCCGTCAGGCTGATGGCGTGAAGATCGCCGTCTTTGTCGCGGTATATCCCCGGCTGGAGCAGCGGTCCGGTCCGGTCGGTCTCCTCTGCCGGCGTCAGTTCCGGTAATTCCATCTCCGTCCAGCCCCTGCCAGCCCCTGCCTGCAACGGCGAGATAAACTCATAGGACACGCGCGAACGGGTCTGGGGGGCCAAGTGCTTGAAAACATTGGCAAGGAAGATTACGAATGATTTTGTCATTGCGAAGTTGGTGTTTTCCGTGGCGGTATCGAACGCTATCCAGACGCGCGACGGATTGGCGCTGGCCAGAATCAGCGCATCGGGGCCTATGCTGACGAGTCGCTTCTGCTGCGGCGCGCCGACCGGTTCCCATCCCGTAGCCCGACGAACAGCCACAGACGATAAGTCAACACTCGCCAGAATGGGATGATCGGACAGTACATCGGCGTCGCGTAAAGCGAAATTTGCCGACGACTCACCTTTCCGCCACCCCGTCGGCGGCGCGGGCGGGTCAATTACCACCGCCGGCAGACCGGCGGCGGGTAACTTACCGATAGCGATAACAGCGTCGGCCTTGGTCGGGTCGGAAACCAGGCGCAGGGCTGGATGTTTCCGAACGAAACGCCGGATAAGCGGATCAGGCCGGCCGATTATCGCCACGTCAGCCGTAACCTTCCGTCGCCGAACGGCATAGGCCCACGCACCACCACGCCGCCCCCCCTGAATGGTAATAAGGGCCTGGTAGTAATCACTCGCGCCGGACATTTCCATCACGAACGATTGTCGCCCTCCGGGAGGAAGGTTGTATTCGGGAACTACGGGACTGACGTCGTTACCACTGATGAGAACCATACCCTGCTGTGGCTGGGCTGTGTGGTTTCGCAAGGACACAAATACCTGGACGTTTTTTTCGCCGATGTCGCTGACGGCAAAGGTGTCTATGGTTATTTCTCCCGGAGTTGCCGGTAGTGCGATGGTGGTTGTATCGGGACCGTCTTCGAGTTTCAGCGTCGCCGGCGCGAATCGGTAGGTGTGTTGAACGTCCTGGTCTGTTACCGGAAGGGTCAGGTCTTCAGCGGCAACGGGAAGCGGGCGAACCTCGTACGCTCGCAGGGTTGCCTCGTGCGGGCTGATAAAATCGCTCGAACCACCGAGAACCGTCGGAAGGACCAGGCGGACGCGATCTGTGTCCGATAGTCGTTGCAGGAACGTGTGGGTAATTTCTCCGAGCGTCTCTTGCTCAAGCTCGGTCAGTTCCGCCGACGGCCAGAGGGCTATGGCGATGCGCCTTGCGGGTGCTTCGGCGTAGTGAACAGGCTGCGACAGTGCGATTCCCGCCGCTGTTGCACCGGCCAAGAGCATCAGCCAGGATACTGAAATCCGACGTGTCTTTTTCGCAGCCGGGCCTAGCGAATCGAGCGCCCGCTGCCAAAGCCGGAGACTTCCGACTGGAATTACCTTGTGCATTGGTCGGCGAAGCGCCCAAAACGCCGCCACCGCCACCGGAACCAAAGATAACAATGCCCAGGGATAAATTAATTGCATAGAAACTGCACCGGCGAATAATCGCATCTGAACCACAAGGGACACAAAGATCGCAAAGAAGGAGATAATTAAAGATACTTTCCTTCCTTTGTGTTCTTTGTGTCCTTTGTGGTTCACAATTGTCCCAAATTGCGTTTCCTGATCACCGCTCTGAGCAGGAGGTAGTCTTTTCCCCTGTAGCGATACACCTCTCCGGATATGTGGAAGACTGCCCCGAATGCCGTTCCGTTACGTGACAGTATCTCTATTTGCTCCAGGTATATATTCGGAAGGACTCGCATAGGCGGTTCGCGCAGCGTATTGTCGGCCTCGAATGCGACGCGGGACCATTTTTGCCCTTTCTCACGGTACAGCAGCCTTGCCAGCCTGTGAACGGCATTTTTCCCGGGTCCGGGGCGCAGCGTTTTGCCCGATGGTGCGCCTGACACCGAAGGTTCGACTTTGGGCAGTTTCGGCTTGATGTCCGGTACGATGGGTCGGCTTGGCGTCTTGCCGAGCAATTCATCGGCGACATCATCGGCGGAAGCCCCCGACGGTCTGCTCGTAGCCGGTCTGCTCGTTGGTTCAACAGGCATACTCGCTGTCGTTGTTGTAGCCGGTTCGGTGGTCGGTCTGCTCGTAGCGGCCGGGGCGGACGAGGTCGATTTCGGTATCAGAAGCACCCGGTCCAGAAGCATGTAGTACCCGCCTCGATACCGGTGGACCTCGCCGGAGAGTTTGAATTTCGCTTTGGGGTTTTCGGCGAGCTCCTTTTCGAGAGCCTCCAGCGACTCGCACGGAAGAAGATACAGCACACCCACTCGCGGGTCTTTTATTGTGTTCCACTTATCTGTGGAGTCTTTGGCAATAGAGGCAACCCGGTCGATAATCATCACGCCGCCCGGAAGCATCGCCCGCCGCCTGGGCGATGGTCTAATCGACGTCGGAAGTGTAATGGGAACCTCCGTCGGGTCGGACGGGGCGATTCGAAGCCCGTTCGCCGGAGCACTTGTCGGACTGGTTGAACGGTCGGAAGACTGCGCCGCAGCCCAGGCCGCTATCGCCAGTGCACAAACCATCCAAAATATCCGCGCCGATAACTTCATAATACCCTATTCCACTTTACAACCATTCTACGACCGTCATACCCGACTGTTCAAGTCTATTGGCACACGGGCGCGGGAAGTGCCCACCATATCGTAACCCCCTGGATGCGATCTCGGCAGTGGGGGGTGGAACGCGGAGAGAACTTAAACGGATTGTTCGGGAATCTTTGTAGGCCGGACCCCGACCTGATGGATTGGGCCTCGGCCCAGCCTGCTTTGCTATCTATGTTCTTCTGCCGCCCGGATTAGACTAATGACCGGCGCCTGCGCAACATTGCCAGCCCGCCCAGGGCCAGAAGCGACAGGCTCGCCGGCTCGGGAATGACTGCGACCCAGGCCTCAGTGTTACCACTGGGGTTGGTCCCGGTGCCTACGATGGTCGTCCCGTCGGCGGATACGCCTCTTGCCGTGTTCAAAGTCCACCCGGTAAGGTCCACGCCCAAACCCGTCAGCACGTCCCTGAGGCTTCTCATGCCTTCGTCGGTCTCCCAGATGAACGCCTCGTTGCCCGAGGCCGAGGTGCTCCGCCCGACCACGACAGACCCGTCGGCAGAGACGCCATATGCCCTGCTCTCGAAAGAGCCGCCCGGCAGGACGCCCAGGCCGACCATTCCGCCGGCCTGCGTCCAGCGGAACGGCTCGTAGCCCGATGCCGAGTTGCTGATCCCGACCACGACAGACCCGTCGGATGAGACGCCATACGCCTCGCTGAAGAACCTGCCGCCCGGCAGGTCGCTCAGACCGACCATCCCGCCGGCCGCCATCCAGCGGAACGCCTCGTAGTAGCCCGAGGCCGAGTAGCTCCACCCGACCACGACAGACCCGTCGGCAGAGACGCCATTCGCCACACTGTAGAGGTAGAGACCGCCGCCCGGCAGGTCGCCCAGGCCGACCATCCCCCCGGCCGCCGTCCAGCGGAACGCATCATGGCCCGATGCCGAAGAGCTCCGCCCGACCACGACAGACCCGTCGGCAGAGACGCCATACGCCTCGCTGTCGAAACCGCCGCCCGGCAGGTCGCCCAGGCCGACCATCCCGCCGACTGTCCAGCGGAACGCCTCGTAGCCCGATGCCGAGTTGCCCATCCCGACCACGACAGACCCGCCGGCAGAGACGCCGAACGCTGCGCTGGCGAAAATGCCGCCCGGCAGGTCGCCCAGGCCGACCATACCGCCGGCAGCCGTCCAGCGGAACGCCTCCCAGCCAGAGGCCGAGGTGCCAGACCCGACCACGACAGACCCGTCGGCAGAGACGCCCCACGCCTCGCTGTAGAAAGTGCCGCCCGACAGGTCGCCCAGGCCGGTAAAACTCGCCGCCGCCGAGGCCCGCCCGGCCAAAACGCCCATCAGAACCACCGCCAGCAACGTAACAATCCACTTGCGCTCCATGTTCAGTCTCCCATTACTTCGTTCTGAAAATGTCCCATTTGTCCGGCGCCGGCGCGTGCCAATACACATAAACAACCGGTACGATAGGGAACTTGGCCGTGCGGCCTAAGGTGTGCTCGAGTGAGCGAAATTCGCTCACACCCTCTCGTTTGACCCGGCAGGCTCATGCCGAATACAGCATACTCCGCCGCTCCCAAAGCGGGCTGGAGCTACGATGCGTAGTATATCACACTCTGCCCTTTTGTCGAGAAAAATCTCCTCAAAGTTAGGGATTTTCGAGGTTAAAGGGGGGCACAAAAGGCTTCACTCAACTACCCGAAGGGGTTACAATATCTGGGCATTTCCCTATTGGCACACGAGCGGTTTTGAGGTAATAGATGGCATGATGGACAAATACGAGATCATCATTTTCTGGAGCGAGGAAGACGAAGCATATATTGCCGAGGTTCCTGAACTCCCCGGCTGCATGTCCCACGGCGACAGTCATGAGGCCGCCCTGGCCAATATCCGCTCGGCGGTGGAATTATGGATCGAAACAGCCAAGGAATTCGGCGACCCGGCCCCCAAACCCAAAGGTCGCCGCCTTGTTTTCGCGTAGAAACCGGGAACCGTGACTACGCCCTGTTAATCATCTTTTTGGGATTTTTCCAGCAGCATTTTCTTCAGCAGTTTCGGTACGCCCATTTTCAATCGGCCGTCGAAAGTGAATTTCTGACGTTGCCTGCTGATGATTCTCCGGGCGAAGGCCTTTGCTACTCCCTTTCCGTCGGCGCGTGCGCGGACCGTGAACATCGCGGTTTTTCCGGGCGCGATGGGTTTAAGGTTCGGCTCGTTAATTCGCATAACTACTTCGTCGCCGTATTTCAGAGCGCCGCTGAGTTCCTCCAGCGGTAGTTCGAAAGTGTTGGGGTTATCTACTTCGAAGGACAATTCCATCCAGGATGGTGGGCCTTTGACATACCTGACCTTGCGGAACCGCCAGGACGGTTTCCGAAGCGCCGGCATCAGACCGTTGCGAGATACGCGCACCGGTATCTTCAGTCCTAGAAAGTGAAACTTCGACTCGGTGCTGAACCGGTATGGAATTTCCTCTTTTGCGCGAATTTTCGACAACAGCGGCGCCAAATTCGCCAATTCCACTGAAACCGGTACGCGGACGATTGACGTCTTATTAGCGGGCAAATTCATGACAGGCGTCGGCAGCGCGCCGTGGACGATCTCCGTACCAGCGGACGTAACCGTGTAATTCAGGCTCGAAAAATTGAGTTCAAAACCGTTGG
This sequence comes from Planctomycetales bacterium, assembly GCA_030631085.1. Lineage (GTDB taxonomy): Bacteria > Planctomycetota > Phycisphaerae > SM23-33 > SM23-33 > JAUWNJ01. Next base: position 17,768 of record DAOVLV010000004.1, read on the forward strand.
GATTGGTTACCTTCATATCGAAGAGAAGATTGATCTTCTCGAAATCGAAACTCTCCACGTCGATACCGTGAATCTTGACAATGGGCGGCTTGACGCAGCCGGCCGAAACACTCATCAGCAAGGCTGCGACGATCACGACTGACGCTTTTTGGCGTGCCGTTCTCATCTTTTCACCTCCTACTGGTTCGCCTGTCCAGAAGAAAAAGGTGGGCCTCCGGCCCAGCCTACCCGTTCGCTTGTCGAGTATAGTTCAACAATCCGCCGGCTGCGAGTATTTTACGCTGTCGGCCGCTGAGGTTGACCCGGCAGGTGAAATCGAAATCCCTTGTGGCGTTGCGGACGGTAACGGTTCGGCCTGAACCGACAACCTCTGCGACGTCTTCGATGATGAGTTGGTCTCCGGCGTCTATACGGTCGTAATCCCCGGCCTGTTCGAAGGAAAGCGGCAGAATGGCGAAGTTGACCAGGTTTGCCTGGTGGATTCGCTCGATGGTTTTGGCGATAACGACCCGGACGCCCAGGTACATCGGACACAAGGCGGCGTGCTCGCGCGACGAACCCTGCCCGTAGGAATCGCCCGCGACGATAACACCGCACCGACCGGCCTGTTTGACCGACGTCGCACGCTCGGCGAAGGTCGGTTCGTCCGGTTCGTTCAGCGGGGCGAAGACGTGCTTTGCGTATTCCGGCACGTTCGAGCGGAGTTTCAGCAGCGTCCCTGCCGGCATGATGTGGTCGGTGGTAATCTTCTCGCCGACCTTGATGACGGTATCGCCGTCGATTTTTTCCGGCAGGGGTTCGCCGGCGGGCGGCTTGACGATTGTCGGGCCTCGAATAATTTCGACATTGGCCGATTCGTCCGGCGACAGCGGCGGGGTAATCATACCGTCGTCAATCAGGAATTTTTCGACCTGCGGGATTTGCGGATACTCCGCAGAGAGTTTTCGCGGGTCGGTGATTTCGCCCGACAGGGCGGCAGCCACGGCGACTTCCGGCGAAACGAGATATGTCTTGTCGCCCTTCGTTCCGGATCGTCCGGCGAAGTTGCGGTTGAATGTCCGCAGACTCACCCGTCCGTCGCCCGGCGAGAAGCCCTGCCCGATGCAAGGGCCGCAACCACATTCCAGAATCCGCGCACCGGCGGCGACCATATCGCCCAGCGAACCATTATCGACCAGCATCTTCAGAACCTGCCGGCTGCCAGGCGCGATACCGAGTTCCACACGCGGATGGACCTTGCGACCCTTAAGCACGGCTGCACACAACATCAGATCGCGAAGGCTGGAATTCGTACACGAACCAATAAGCACCTGGTCAACCTTCGTCCCGGCCAGGTCGGTTATGGTTACGACGTTTCCCGGAGACGACGGCGCAGCAGCCATGGGTACGACATCGGATAAGTCGATTACGACCCGGCTGAAACTTGCGCTCACCATACCGCCTGCGTCTGGTTCGGATATTTCCGCGTCGGGGCAGTGTCGGCGGATGTTTTCGATAACGGCTGCGTCCTGCTCGGCGTCGAG
>DAOVLV010000145.1 GCA_030631085.1 Planctomycetales bacterium
CATGCTGGAGGGTGAGAGTTTCTGCCTGTCTTTCCACTCCAGCATGGCTGACGCGGTGATGCTCTGCGCCAAGATCCCGCCTAACAATCTCGTCAAGAACCACCGCGCGAAGACCGTCTGGCCTGGGCGGCATAACGAGTTCTACCGCGCCTACGCGTCGAAAGGCGGAGGAAACGTCTATGGCGAGGGGAACAATATGGCCAAGTTCAGGATCAAGAAGTACGACAAGAACGAAATCATCGTACAGGCTTCTTCCAACCTGACACGGGGAGTCGTCGTAACGACCGTCTATCGGACATTGGCAGGGTGTCATTGGCTGGAGATAACGCCGGTGAGGGCCACCAGTCAGGGGATGCACGGCGAGACGCGAATAGTCGTCGGACCGGAAGGCCAGGCCGACGGCGGTGACTACGTCGCCGACACTCTCAAGATGCCCCGGAATAAAACCTCGTACCTTTCTCCGAAAGCCAAAATGATGCTGAACCTTCAGATCAGGCTCTACGGCGGAGTCCCATCCACAGGGCACTATGTGTGGGTAATGACCTGGCCTGATACAAAGCAGGCCAAACCCTACTTTTACAACCACGTCGGTGGCGACCCGGCAGGTTGGAATCATATCGGCGAAGGCTACCCACCGATATGGACGGCGCCCTTCGCTCACTACGGCAAGGGCAAAAACGCCAAAATCGTGGTGGGCTGCCTGAACAACCTGGAAAACTGGAATTACGAACGCGTGAATAAGAAACTTGATGCCGGCGGCACCTACACCAGCAGCCGGAAGGCGCCGTATCCGGGAAAGTGGAGACTCACCGGCTGTGTGGACGGCAAGTACTATACTCAGACAATTGTCCAGACCGGCACCGACGGTAAATTCACTTTCCGCAGCCCCGTCTCGGGGACGCTGGAATACCTCCTGATGTACCTTTACGACCGGACCGACAAGACCCCGGTGAACATCTCCACCCCGATGGACATCTACCGGCAGGCGATCCTGCCCAAGCCGTCGGGAAAGGGCAAATAAAGTCGTCCGGAGCGATACATCGTTGTGTTTGCCGTGTTTAGTAGTAGGATACCCGTGAACGTTCACAGGCCATGGCGGGCCGAAATGTAAGGAGAAAGAAAATGTCAGTAACGAGAACAACGAGTGTGGTGTTGGCGGCGTTGGCCGTTGTGATTTTGGCGGGGTCGATGGCCGGATTTGCCGCCGATGAAGTCAAGGCGACCAACCTTGTCCCCAACGGCGATGCCGAAAAAGGCGTCGCCGGAAAACTGCCGGAAGGCTGGGGGCACTATCAAAACACCAAGGATGAGGCAGGCATAACCGACAAGGAGTTCTACACCGGTAAGCGATGCGCCTTTCTGAAGATCATCGGCTTCGGGGGCGACGGCAGCGCGTGCACCGGTCTGACCGTCGGTATGACCAACGGCTTCACCGCGCCGAACGGTGTCGTCGTCAAGCCCGACACGACCTATCACTTCTCGTTCTACATCGCAGGCCACGGTTTCAAGCGGAAAATCACCGCTCACCCGTGGGGTTTCAACGAGGCCGGTAAGGAAAGGGACCGGGGCATAAAAGGCATAAGCGTCCTTCCCAAGCCTGAATGGACCAGGTACACCGGAACGTTCAAGACCGGGGCCAAGACCCACAAAGCGGTGTTGATGTTCTTCGTGTACGGCCTGGAAGACAGAGACGTAAAAGAAGGCGCTACGTTCTATGTTGACGAGGTGTACCTGGGCGAGGCTGAACCTCCCGCTGCGGTCAAGGGCAGCGTCAAAATCAAATTGCCGGCTCCTCCGCCTCCCCCACCGCCGCCGCCAGCCGGTGCGACGGTCGGCTACAAGCCGATGCCGAAAGGCGCAAAATTCGTCCGCGTCTGGGACCTCGGCAAAAAGTACACCTATAAACACTACGGGCCCAAGAAGCAATGGGACAATCGGGCCAACTGGATACAGGTGCCCTACGGCACAACCGCCGACTACAAGTTCCGAGGCGATTGCATGCTCGAAGGCCCCAACTTCTGGATGTCGCTGCACTCCAGCGGGCACGACGCATGTTTCCTCTACAACAAGATAGACGCCAAGGGAACCCCCTCCCGCCACAACGAGATGTACCGTTCCTACGACCAGCCGGGCGGGCTGAGAACCTACTGCTCCAGTTACGAGTACAACAAGGTCATCAAAAACGAGCGGGGCGACATAATCGTTGAAAGCAAAACCAAGACGCGCACGAGAAAGGGAGTCGGCGTATTCCTGATCAACCGCTACCGCGCACAGGCCGGCAAGCCCTGGCTGGAAATAGAGCCGATGAACAAGATGGTCTCCGAACAGGGTATGCACGGCGAGTCGCGGATTCACATTTCGCCCGAATCGTTGCCCAACGGGCAGGACTTCCTTGCCGATTCGTGGAAAAACAACCCCCCCACGAGCATATATCACCCCCACACCAGCCGGATGCTGCTGGATTTGATAATGGACGACGACTGCATCTGGGCGATGATGTGGAAGACGACCGGAAAAATGCCGACAAAGGAGAAGCACCCTTACTTCCAGCACAGGTCGCGCAGCGACAACTGCCGCGGCGGGTATCCCGCCGGCTGGCAGCGGATCGGCGAAGGTTCCAGCCCGCTGATTATCACCTCGCCATTCGTCAAGTACCGTAAAGAGAAAATGGTCGTCGGCGTCCTGCGGATCGGGCACTGGCACTACCAGAAAATCGGCGCAACCGTCCAGGCCGACAAGGATTACAAAGGCCAGTTCAAGTACGCCTATCAGCGCAAGGTCAAGAGTTCGCCATTCTCAACGGGCAAACGATGGTGGCCTATGTATCCGGGCAAGTGGCGGATGATAGGGTGCGTCAACGGAAAGTATCACACTCAGCCTGTTACTGTTACAAAGGCAGACGTGGGCAAGTCGGAATTCACCTTCCGCAGCCCGCTGGCGGGTAATCTCGAATACGTGGTCTTCTATCTCTACGACCGGACGGACGAGACGCCAAAGGACGTCTTTACAATAATGGACATTTACCGCCAAAGCGTCGGCGGCGATAAAAACAAAACGAAGCGTGGTACCCAATGAAATGTATCGGACTTATCGGCGGAATGAGTTGGAATTCGTCGGCGGAATACTATCGGCTCATAAACACATTGGTTGCTGAGAGGTTGGGCGGGCTTCATTCCGCTCGCGTAATCCTCTACAGCGTGGAATTCGACGAGATCGGGCGCGCCCAGCGCGAGGATCGCTGGAACGATATGGCCGTCACGCTCACCGACGCCGGAAAGGCGCTGAAGCGAGCAGGGGCCGATTTCCTGCTGATATGCACCAATACGATGCACAAAGTCGCAGACGAGGTCGCCGAAGGCACAGGACTGCCGCTGCTTCATATCGCCGACGTTACAGGCCAGGCCATCCGACGCGCCGGACTGAAGACCGTGGGGCTGTTAGGCTCACGCTTCACTATGGACGAGGATTTCTGCCGTGCAAAACTCCGGGACCGCTTCGGCCTGGAGGTACTCGTACCACAGGACGAAGACGCCGATTTCGTTCACAATATCATCTTCGACGAACTCTGCCAGGGCAGGTTCGAGCCGGCGGCACGGCAAAGATGTGTAGAGATTATCGCCGGGCTTACCGAGCAGGGCGCTGAAGGGGTCATTCTGGGCTGCACAGAACTGCCCCTGCTTATCAGGCCTGAGGATATTAATGTAACGCTGTTCGACACAACCCGGTTGCACGCAGCCGCCGCCGTCGATATGGCAATGTCTGATGATGAGTAGGCAGACTGGGACGAAGCAGGTAGGCTGGGACGAAGCGGTCCGTAGGACCACGTTGTGGAGCGAAGTCCCACCTTTCTTTGGGTTTGATAAACGGCTGGATTAAAGGTGGGACTCCGTTTCACTTCGTCCCAGCCTACAACACAACAGAGGGGGTGAATCGGGTCGGATTTTCGGTTAGCATTATTCTATGGTCAGACCTCGATTCGGGACATTTAGCGGCGGTATCGACCTTGCGGACGAAAAAGACGGAACCATAGATTCGCCCGTCGCGCCTGCCGGTCGGTTGAAGCGGATTCGTGTACCGCTCGCACCGGTCGATACAAACGCCGCCGAACCGACAGTTCGCATCGGGCAGCACGTCTCTCGCGGCGAACTCATCGCCGAGGCCTTGTCCGCGTCGCAGGTGAACATCTTCGCGCCGCTGGCTGGACGAGTATCCGGATTCTGCACGGTAATGCTGCCGGCCCAGCCGACAGGATGGCGAGAAAGCCCCGCCGTCGAACTGACCGACCTCGACCATCCGGGAAATATCGAACCGCTTACGGAAAATTTTGACTCACTCGCCGCCGACGACCACTCACTCCGCCTGCGAATCGCCGAAGGCTCACTGGTAACATTCAACCAATCGACCGTTTCTCTTTCGGAATGGATCGCCTCCGCCAAAAAGGCCGACGTCGATACGCTTATCGCCAACGTAATGGAGAACACGCCCTTCGTTACCGCCGATCACCGCCTCCTGGCCGAACGTGGCCTGGAAGTCGTTCGAGGCCTGGCGATACTCGCCCGCGCTATCGGTGCAGCCAGAGTCATCCTTGCGGTCGATCACCGTCGAATCGACGACTACCGCAGCGCCGTCGCACCGGCAAGACTTTACGGTATCAATCACATCGCCCTGGCGCATAAGTACCCCATCGGCGCTGAAGCAATCCTGACAAAGGTGCTGACCCGCCGACGTGTCAGGCCGGGCGCCGATTCACTTCAGGTCGGTGTGGCCGTAACTGACGCCGCGACATGCCACGCGACGTACCGATGGGTGGCGTGCGGCGAATTGCCCACCGCGCGTGTCGTTACAGTGGCTGGGCCTAAGGTTAATAAACCGGTCAATCTGCTTGTCCCATTCGGCGCGGGCGTCGAGGATATTTTGGAATCCGCCGAGGCTGGGTCCGAAAGCCGGTTTGTTTATGGTTCGGCCATGACGGGAAGGCATCTCGTCAGTGGAGCGGTTGTGTCGTCGGCGACCAATGCGTTGCTGGCGATGGAACCGACGCGGCGGCAATCGCCGACGCAGTGTATCCGTTGCGGATGGTGCGGCGACAACTGCCCTGCCAGGATTAACGTAGCGGCATTGAACGACGATTTCGAACTGGGGCGAACCGCCGCCGCTCAACGCAAAAATGCCCAGGCCTGCATCGAATGTGGTATTTGCAGCTACGTATGCCCCGCCAGACTACCATTGATGCAAAGAGTCAGACTGCTGAAACAGGCTATAAAACGGGAAAAGATAAATGTCTAATGAATGACTAATACTACAACGAAACTTAACACAGGCCCGAAGGGCCGACGGATGGTAGCCGGGGGCGTCAGCCCCCGGAAAAAGCCAAAATTATTCAGTCCCGAAGGGACGTTGGAAAGAGCGGATGTCAAGTGTTGTCCATGAGCGAGTATTCTCCGTCGCCCCCTCGGGGCTGGGGTTGTTGTACAACCGGTGTCCGCGGGCTTACGCCCACGGCTACCATCCGTCGGCCCTTCGGGCCTGAAAAACAATCATCTGAAATAAGTTTCGTTGTAGTATTGGGCATTAGACATCACTCAGACATTGGTCATTAGAAATTAGACATTATGAACCCAGATAAGCAAAACAGTGCAGCAATATCAAACGCCCCGCTGCAGGTATCCTCCGGCCTTCCGGCGTTCCCGGCTCCGTTTCTGCACGCTCCCGAAACAAGCAGGAGTATATTTGTAACGATCTTCGCAGCCGCTTGCATACCGCTGGGCGCGGGGATCGTGTTCTTCGGATGGCGAGCGTTGTTC
>DAOVLV010000146.1 GCA_030631085.1 Planctomycetales bacterium
AATTCCGAACTGGACGCCCCGAATCTCCCTGCCGGGGATTTTCAGGTCTTTGGGCACCGAAGCGCCGACAGCCAGCAGGACCGCGTCGAATTGCTCATGTAACTCATTGGCTGTGATGTCTTCGCCGACTTGAGTGGACGTGCGGAACTTCACGCCCTCTGCCTCGAGTTGCTCGACGCGCCGATCGACGAGTTCGCCCCCAAGCCGCCATTGCGGGATACCGTAACGCAGCAGCCCGCCGGGTTTGGCTTCGGCCTCGAAGACGGTTACGTCATGTCCCGCTCGCGCGAGTTGCTGTGCAGCGGCCAGGCCGGTTGGTCCTGAACCGACGACGGCGACGGTTTTACCCGTCTTTTCTGAAGCCGGTTCCGGCGTTACCCATCCTTCAGCCAAGGCTCGGTCGATAATCTGCCGCTCAATATCCCTGATACCGACGGGAAATCCGCCGAATTTCTGCTTACAGGCAGTTTCGCAGAAGGCCGGGCATATCCGCGAGGTGAACTCCGGGAAGTTATTGGTCTCGGATAGTTTTTCGGCTGCTTCCTGCCACTTTCCTTCGCGGGCAAGTTCGATCCACTGCGGGACATCGCTTTCCAGCGGGCAGCCTGTCCCCATAAGTCCGGCTTCGGCGCAGCGAGGGTTCGGGCAGTCCATACACCTAGCCGAGGTGAGTTTGGCGAGTTGCTGTTGATACTCTTCGCTCGTCGAATAGGCGAACCCCGCCACAGCGGCTTCGTACTGCCGGAGATATTCGTGTTCGTGCTTATGCCATCCTGGGATGATTTTTCGTAAGTATCGGCTTCGCTTGAGGATATGGAGCATCCAGCCATAGACTGTCATGCTGGCGTTCCATTTCCAAGGCCCGAATTTCATCTTCCAGTGCCAGAGGTGTCGATAGGAGATTTTGTCTCCGTTTGCGGGGTTGACGTCGTATTTTTCGCGGTCGCGCGCGTATTTCTCGTGGCTTGTCGATAGTTCAGCCAGGAATACACCGTCTTTTATAAGCATGGCATTTGCCAGGTTGTGGATAACGGCGCGTGTGGCTGCGAAGTCGAAATCGGCGGAGTCTTTTTTGTAGGTTTCCGTAACAGCCTGTGCGTAACGCCGGGCGTACTCAAGCCCGCCCCAGCGGAGCAGGTCGTACAGCCTGACGACGATTGCCCGCTTCTCGTTCTCGTTAAGTTCAGCGGCGTCCTCTATGACGTGGGCGGAGAGTTCCCGCAGTGCTTCGGAGATTACCTGTCCCTGACGGTATCGTCGGATGGTGCATCGGCATTTTTCTTCGAGCATCTTTTGCCACGTCGTTCGCTTCGGCGCTCCTCGGAACAGGTCCGGCTTGACGAGAAGTTTCCGTCCCATGTTGAATGCGTAGAGGTTTTTGCGGAAATCGGCGCGGATGGTGTCTTTGATCGCCCATGCCATCGAGTGCATCGAGACGGGGATCAGGCCTTTCTGGAACGCAAAGCCGAGCATCATAATGTTGGCGTAAATCCTGCTTCCCAGATATTTTTCGCAGACGCTGGAGATGTTGCGAGCGAGGAAGTTTTCGCTTTGCGTATTGTTTCGGATAATGCGTTCGAGTTCGTCCGGGTCGAAATCTCCCCATCCCAGCAGCCCGGGTATTGTTGCGGTCTTGTCGGTGTTGACGACGACGACGGTTCGTTCCGCCTGGACGGCGCGAGTCCGTTTTGTCGGGTCCATTGCCCGCGCTGTTTCCAGCATGTCGATACCTATCAATAAATCGGCCTGTCCGTAGGGGATAATCGCGGTGGTGGGTTTCCCGGAGGTGTTGTAAGCGACCTGGCTGACGACTCCGCCGTTGCGTATAGCCAGTCCCTTCTTGTCCAAAAAGACGACGGGGTATCCTTCCTTGTGTCCGGCGCGGACGAGGATTGTGGTTGCGACGCCGCATCCCATTCCTCCCACACCGACCAGGCAGCACCGCCACAGCCCGCTGAAGGCGCGTTTCTGCGGTTCGGGGATATCGTCCAGGCCAAGTTCGGGTACTCGCGATCTTGGGATCGCTTTGCGTTTGATTGTAACTCGTTCGAAGGACGAGCACGCGCCGATCCGCTCGCAGGCTCCGTCATCGACGCACCAGGTAATATCCGTGTCCATCTTTGGGCCGTAGTCCGTCTCGACGTGTTTCAGCCCCGGACAACCGGTAATTTCCGTACACGCCAGGCAGAAGCGGCAGATTTCCTGGTTAATGTTCATGTGCTGCCAGGCAGGGAGGAACCCGTCCTTGCGAACTATCGCCCGTTCGGACCGGCGTTTTCGTCGCATCCGGGTGATGCCGCATTCCTTGTCGGCGATGATTATCTTCACGCCGTCGGCGAGGAACATTTCCTCGAGAAGTTGCCCGTATTCGTCTCGTTGCTCCGGGTCCACGCGAGCGATAGATAATTCGCCGGTCAGGTCCATTGAACGGACAATCTTCTCGATGTCCTGAACGGGCGTTTGGTTTCCGACGATGTCGTATTCCACGCCGGGTGTCGGCTGGTGTCCGGTCATTCCGGTCGTGCGGTTGTCCAGAATGATGAACGTGATGTCCTGTCCCAGTTTAATCGCCTGCGAGACGGCAATCTGGCCGGAGTGGAAGAAGGTCGAGTCGCCCATGAATACGACCTGCTTGTTGGTGATGAACGGGTCAACCCCGCTGCCGGTCCCCGCCCCCAGGCCCATCCCGGAGTAATCGTGCATCAGCGGCGTGGTGGGGGGGAACATCAGCATCGTGTAACAACCCGTGTCGCCGTGGAACATCAGGTCCACAGGTTCGCAGCCATGGGTTTTGGACATATAAACCGGGTCCGTGAACCGCTTCTTTATTTCCAGGCATAGCCCTGAAGTATCGCGGTGCGGACATCCCGGACAGAAAGTCGGTATGCGGGGATGAAGATTGCCTACATCCATCCCGGTGGTCGCTTCGATTGCTTTGGTCTGATTTTCAAGGGCATGTGGAATGGTAATCTTCGTACCGGAGAGTTCAATTCGCCTGAACAGTTCGGCGAGGCGCTCGGTGATGATAGACGGGTGCAGACCTTGCACCGAGGGGATGCCTTCAGCGCCTCCGGGGAATTTCTTGCCCCAGACTTCCGTTTGCCCCGCCGGTTTTCCAGCCTGCCTTGCCCGGAGGATAATCTCGCCGACCCGCTCTTCAATGAATCCCCGCCGCTCCTCGACGATGACGATTCGCTCGCACTGACAGGCCAGTTCTTCGACGAGTTCGACATCGAGGGGGTAACTCATTCCGAGTTTCAGAATCGGGAATTCTCCCAGCATCCCAGCCTCGCTCAACGCCTGCAGCAGATATGCGTGAGCCAGCCCAGCCGAGATAAATCCGATGGGTTTGCGACTTTGCGACGGGTAATCGATGCGGTTCATCCCAAGCCGGCGGGTTTCGCTCATGGCCTTGGCCTGTCGTTCGGGCATGTTCGCTTCCTGCCACCATGTTCTCGGAGGCAGAAGGACATACTTGTCCAGGTTGATCGCTTCGGTCTCCAGCGACATTTGTTGATGCGTGGTAAGTTTGGGGTACTGATTAGGCTTGCAGAGGACCGACCCGCCGCCGTCGGCGAGGTTGTTCGTCAGCACGAACCCCATGTACAACTCCGAGGCTGCGGAGATTTTAAATGCCGCACCGACGAAATCTTTTACTTCCTGTGAGTTTGACGGTTCGAGCGTTGGGATAAACAGATGTTTTGAGATGTATCGGCTGTCGGCGGCGACCTGTGTCGAGTCGCTCCACGGGTCGTCGCCATAGATAACGATTGCCCCGCCGTCGGGGTCGGCTCCGGCCAGGTTGCCGAGGGCGAGCGCGTCGGCGGCGACATGCACGCCGACGGATTTCATAACGATCATTCCCCTGCAGCCTGCTACTTGTGAACCGTTGAGCATGGCTGCAGCCAAGGCTTCGTTATTGTTGATTACGGCGCGAACGCCCTTCTCGTTCAGCAGGTCCTTTATCAGGGCCAGTGAATCGAAGAAGCCTGATATGGGGCTGCCGGGATACCCGCCCAGAAGGTGCACGCCGCCTTCGGTCTCCAGAGCGCCTTTCACGAGCAGTTCGTTACCGGTAAATATCTCAGGGCCTTCGCCGGCCAAAAATCTCGGGTCAACTTTCATCGTCGCATTATTCTACGACACCAGAGGCGTTCAGAGAAACCTTTTTGATTAGCGAATGCTTGACAGGCCGATTGCCTGGGGTATTATTCTTCCCTGCACAATCGAAGGAGACTCACAATGGCGACGAGACCGGTCATAGTGAAATTCAAGGATAATTACTGGCGAATTTATCACGGGCGGGATGAGATTATGCTCAAATCTCTCGATGAACTGCCCGGCGAGGGAATCAGCGCCAAGGCTGTCTTCCAATCGGGCATGGAAGGTTTTTCTCACTTCGTCTATTCCGTGGATGGCTCGCCTTTCGAGAAGTCAGCGGACGGCTGTATCGAGGTGCATTTCAAGGACGAACCGACGGATCAGCATACCACTATCATAGTGAAGGGGGTCTCTGAAGACGGAAAGGAGACCAATCCTTATACGGTCCATTTCGGCTGTTATCCAACGAAGTTCTACGAGTCGAAGCAAATGAGCGGCTATCCCAACATAATCATAATAGATAGCAGCCCCATCCTGAATTTTTCTTCCGGTTCGGTGGAGGATTGGATTTTGTCGAAGCCGACGCCGCAGGAAAAGCAGTTCGCCTCGGAGAAATGGGCAGACCTCGTCAAGGACGCCGAGACTGACTACGACAAGGCCAAACTCCTGATTAAATCCCTGATGGACGACCTCTGGCCCGCCAACGGCATGCCGTCGGATGAAATGTATGTCTCGCCGTTTGAACAATATGAGCGAATGGTTTCCGGAAAGGACAAGGGGTTCTGCTCCAACTTTGCAGCCATCTTTGTTTGCGCGTCCAATGCGCTTGGAATCCCAGCTCGTCGCATACACATGCAGCAAATCCACTCCTCCTCGGACAAGTGCAGAATCCAGGGCGGATCAATGCATTCAACGACTGAAATATTCGACAGACAATTAAACCACTGGGTGTGGATGGACATAAGTTTCTATGCCATGGGCGCGTACCTCGGCGAGGAGGGGCCGTTGGATATGGCCGAACTGCACCTCTTTCTCAACCAGCCCGCCCGAAGAGAGAGATTGAGATTTCACGTCTATAACCTTGAGGACAAATCGGATAAGATTCTCCCGCTGGCCGAGTGCCCCAAGAGTGATTGCGACTGCTGGAATGGGTGGGATGTTGAATTTCATTACAGCAGGGAAAATATAGAGGAATAGTCGCAGGAGTTATTGCTATGCTGAGTTTACTTTATTTCGACGTGGAGGATTTTGTTTCTCCTCCGGACCATCCTTCACACCGTCTTCCGGGCGAGTTCGCCAGGATAATGACGAAGCATAATTTCGCCGGCGGGTGTTTTCACATCATAGGCCAAAAGGTTCGCCACATGGTGCAGAACGGCCAGGACGACGACATCAAGGCGATTTCCGCCCATGATGTTTCCCTGCACTACGATCGCGGCTCGATCCATCCGACGACGGCTGAAGAAACATCGCACCTGTCGTGGCACGAGGCCGTCAGCCGGGTGCTCTTCCGCGAGCGGCCCGGGGTGGATTTGCTGATGGACGTTTTCGGCAAGTGCTCTGCCGTAACGCGGCACGGGCATAC
>DAOVLV010000336.1 GCA_030631085.1 Planctomycetales bacterium
AACGTCCTGTCCTCGCTCATAAGCGAGTCGATTGCCTTGTGTTCTTGCTCTGCCATTTTTTTACCTGTTCCTTTCTGCTTGTGAAGTTCAATTTTTCGGAAGGTTTTATCAAAACAGCCCGTTTTATTCCAAGCTGCCGATTGTGAAAACTTTTCGCCCAAGTCCCCAACGCCAAGCGTCGAATTGGGGATTCTGCCGACTTGAAGGTAAAATGTCAACCGAAAATGATGAAAAAAACAAACAGGTGGCGCTGGAGTTGTTGAAGAAGTCGCAGCACAGGCGAGGCCCCCGTACCACGAAATCGGTCAGTTTGAGATAGTTTCCTGGTTATGCTGTCGTGCGATGTTCTCGTTTCGGTAGCGGTGAAATCATATGACGATTCGCCCGCTATCGTCGTGTTTCAACCGGTTTATGCCAGGATAAGCCGCTTCCAGATTAGCAAAAATCTCGGATTGCTTGCGTACAGTATTCTGGGCGGTTACGAGTTGGTGGGCAAGAATGTCGCGGTTTGAAATTATTCCGACCGGCTTGCCGTCTTCCTGTATCGGCATGTGGCGGATACCGTGCCTGGTCATTGTCTGTTGTGCCAGGACCAGCGGCGTGTCCATAGAGCACGTGATGACCCGGCGTGTCATAATGCTGCCGACGCGGCTCCGATTAGGGTCCTTTGAATTGTTGAGTACTTTACCGACAATATCCCGTTCGGTCAGTATTCCCTTAATCCTGCCATGATTATCGACGACCAGGAGGCTACCGATATTGTGTGTGGTCATTTTACTGACGGCTGATTTAATCAAATCATCGGGGGTAATCGTTACGACTTTGTCATCACATCTGGCAACGGAGGAGACCTGGTCAGCCATTGGCATAACATTTTTCTCCTGTGAAACTGGAGTAATGGCCCCGACCAGAGTCATTGCGATAAATAGTTAATCGGATATATATTTCGGTAATCCAAATTAAAACAGGCGGACAAGAATAAAATAAACGTAAAAAGTCAGAATTACGGTGTAATTCCCAATAATTCCCATGAGAGATAGTGGGTGCGTTGATGGGTGATTTTACCCCTGCCTGATCATCTCTTCCAGACGGTCGATGCCTTTGTCTATCTGCTCCAGGCTCGTGGCGAAGGACAGGCGAACGCAACGGTCCTCGCCGAAGGCTATGCCCGGAACCAGCGCGACCCTGGCCTGCTCCAGACAGACGCCGGCGAAGTCCAGCGAACCGGAGACTTTACCGTAACGGGCTGATATATCAGGGAAGCAGTAGAACGCTCCGGTCGGTTCGGTGCAGGAGACGCCTTCGATGGCGTTCAGGCGCTCGTGCATATGCAGGCCTCGCTTCTCGAATTCCTGGCGCATTGCCTCGATGGCTTCGGCTGCGGCGGGGTCGGTGTAGGCAGCCAGTGCGCCTGCCTGGATGAAACCTGCCGGGCTGTTGGTCTGGTGCGACGCCAGTGTCGCCATTGCCTTGACGACATCGGCGGGGCCGGCCACCCATCCTATCCGCCATCCGGTCATGCTGAAGGTCTTGGCCAGGCCGTTGAACGTCAGCGTCCGCTCGGCCAGGCGATCATCCAGCGACGCAAAACTGACGAAACGCGTGTCGCCGTAGATGAGTTTCTCGTAAATCTCGTCGGTAAAAACCATCAGGTCCGTTTGGAGCACAGCCTCGGCGATGTTTGCCAGTTCTTCGGGCGTATAGGTTACGCCGGTCGGGTTGGACGGGCTGTTGATCAGGAGAATTTTCGCATCGCCGGCATTGTCGAGCACGTCCTGCCCGGTAATCTTAAAACCTTTTTCCGGGCCTGTGGGAATGAAGGCACACTCTCCGCCGGCGAGTTTTACCTGTTCGGGGTAACTGACCCAATAGGGGGCGGGGATAAGCACCTTGTCGCCCGGATTCAGTAAGACCTGAAAGGCGTTGAACAGCGCCTGCTTCCCGCCGAAGGTTACGAGGATATTGGCCGTGGCGAGGTTGAGGTTGTTCTCTCGCCGGAGCTTTTCGACGATTGCAGCCTTGAGGTCTGCTCCTGCTCGCGGCATGTATTTCGTATCGCCGGCGTCGATTGCCGCTTTTGCAGCGGCGCAGATAAACGGCGGCGTCGGGAAGTCCGGCTCGCCCGCGCCGAAGGAGACCACGTCGATACCCTCTGCCTTCATCTGCCTGGCGCGGGCGGAAACAGCCAGCGTCGCGCTGGGGCTTACGCTTTTGATTCGATTTGAAAGATCCATGATTATTGTTCCTGTAAACGTTGCCGGTTCTTGATTTCCACAGCGATGTACAGTAATCATTCGAGACGGTTTGTCAAACAGGGACTTTTATCTCCTTGTCGTTTTGCTTGATACTGATAAAAAACGCAGCCGTGCGGAGATAGCGTTGGTTAATGTCCACGAATCGGGAGAATCGTCATGAAACGTATCATCGCATTTCTTTTCGCGAGCGTTATTTTATTACAGGCTTATCCGGCGGCGGGGGAGCAGAAAGTAATCGTCCTGGACGATTGCAAGTACGCCTCAGCCAAGGCAGCCGGCGCGCAGTGGAAACCGATGGAGAAGGATTTTCCCGCCGTTGGTGTGGGGACCGTCGGTGGTCGGCCCGCGCTGAAACTGTCGTGCGACTTCAGCGCGAACGAGCATTGGCGTCTTGGCTGGGAGCGCAGCGGCAAGTGGGACCTGTCGGCCTGTCAGGAGATCGCGCTGGAAGTTGCTGCCGACCGAGGCCGGCCTGCGTTCATGGTGCTGTACTTGCGAAGCGGACCGGGTTGGCATCGGTGCTTCTTAAGCGCACGAGCCGGGACGAACACCCTCACGCTGCCGTGTAAAAAGTTTGAAAAGGAGGGCAAACCCGCTGGCTGGGACAAAATCACCGCCATCCGTCTGTTGGTGCTGTGCGACGAGGTGAACAGGACGATTCTGGTCTCCGATCTTCGCGGCCTTTCGAGCAAACCCAAGGACCCTCTGGCCGATGCGCTGAATCGGCTGGGAAAGGTCGCCGGGCTGGGCGGGGTCAAGGAACTGACCGCCGCAATCAAGGTCAATCTTCGCGGCCAGCCGAAGGAGCGTCTTGACGCCGTGGCGCTGATGCTGGCCGAAGCAGGAACGATCACCCGCGATGCCGGAATGACGATGGAGCGTGGCGATCCAGCCAAGGCGGTCGAGATGCT
>DAOVLV010000395.1 GCA_030631085.1 Planctomycetales bacterium
ACAGGCCTGCACGTCTGGGTTACTTTCCCGACCTGCCCGGCGACTATATTGAGGATCGGCGCATCTGCGGTTGTCGGTGGCGTGTGCGGCGCTTCAGGCGCTACCAGGACAAGCCGCCCGGCGATCGGAACCTTCGGCAGGTACCGCGCAAGGAACATTGC
The DNA here is from genome assembly GCA_030631085.1 of Planctomycetales bacterium. GTDB lineage: Bacteria > Planctomycetota > Phycisphaerae > SM23-33 > SM23-33 > JAUWNJ01. Next base: position 162 of record DAOVLV010000395.1, read on the forward strand.
CGCTACCGTAGCCGCTACAAACGCCGCCATCATCCAAATCGCGCCTGTTTTGAACATGTCCCACGCCCCTTCGGTTTCAGGCCAGGGAAGTTCCGTCGGCGTGTTTGGGATCAGCATCGCCAGAAGCGCCACGACGCAGCAGAGCAGGCCCGAAACGCCCGCGACGCCGAATCCGGGAATGAGCAGCAATTCCACCGTCAGCAGCGCCACGCCGACAAAGAACAACGCTATCTCCCACCAATTCGCCAGTCCGACGAGGTAGTGGCTGCCAAAGACAATCGCAAAGCACACTATCGCAACGACCCCGGCTGCTCCGAAGCCCGGCGTGTGTAACTCGGCATACACAGCCAGGATACCGACGAACATAAGTATGCTCATCACTATCGGGCTGGTCAGCAAGGCCACCAGGTCTTCTGACCAATTGTCAGACAGTACAACCGGCTCGACGGTGATGTTGTAGTGCTTCTCGAGCGCGTCCATGTTGTCGAAAGTATGCACAATGAAGCCCAGCCGCCGGGCTTCGCCGGTGTGCATGGTTACGAGTTCGCCGGCCTTGTCGATGGTTTTGACATATTTCCATTGCTCATCGGGGAGTTTCGCTGCTCCCTTTGCAGGCTGCGTCGTCGTAGGAGCGCCGTGGATTTTTCGGTACTCCTTTTCGGGATTCACGATCTGCAACTCGCCGGTTTGCGTGTTCCGTATCAGCCAGACCTTCATTGTAATAGTGATCATCGCTTCGCAAAGCGCCTGGTTGTGCCCGTTGCGTTCTGCCAGCATACGAACCTCGGCACGGGTGGCGGATTCAAACTTGCCTCGCTCCTTTTCGGGAATTTCCTCCAGTTTGCCCCCTACGATCATAATCGGCATCGCGTCGCCGATAACCGCCGTCGGCGACATTACAATCTCGTTGCACGCCAGTGAGATAATCGCTCCGGCGCTGAAGGCCTGGGGATGAACATACGCAACGGTATAGACGTCGCGGAGATCGTCGATAATCTGACGGACAATGCCGCTCATAGCGCCCATCTGCCCGCCCGGAGTGTCCATGTCGAAAATAACCATCTGCGCGCCGGAAGACTTGCACTTGATTACCTTCCGCCGGACGGACTTGAAGGTGGTATCCGTGATAGGGCCGTGGATGGGGATTACGAACGCCATTGTGATTTCCGCCGGCAGGGACGGGCGCTTGACCTTCGGGCGGACGAACCAGTCGTCTCCCACGTAGATACGGTTGGCTTCAACGCGGACCGTCGCCGGCGCAGTGGTTGGCGCGGGTTTGTCGGCAGTGCCTGCGGCGCATATCAACAGTAACGCAACCGACGCTATGGCAACCCGCCTGAGATTGCTTCCAGAAGACATGAATTCGATTCTCCCATAGTTTCTGCATGTTATTCTAAACCCAACCGCACCAACAGGCAACCTTTACGGTTAGACCTTGCTTCGGACGCGACGGTTCTCGTATCATCTCCGACCATAATCATAAAAGGAGATTCGCCCGTGCCATGCAAAGAACTTCTGATTCCAGTCCGCAAATGCCGGAAACTTTCCGGCTCGTTCACCTTCAACCGGTCGTCCGTCCTGCAAAGCGAACATGACGCCGACCGACTTGGGATGAAGCAATTGCGCGACGACCTGGGCGGTCGCTCGCGCATAACCCGTTCGGCCAGATCGGCTGACGTGCGTCTAATCCGCGACAAGCAGATTTCCGGCGACGAGGCATATCGGTTGACGATTCGACCCGATGGGATTGAGATACTTTCGGCCAGCGACGCCGGGGCGTATTACGCCGTTCAGACGCTCCGCGAACTGCTGACCATTCATGGTAAAACCCTTCCGGCGATGCGGATTGACGATGCGCCGGACTTCGCCCGACGGGGCGTCTATCACGACTGTTCTCGCGGGAAGGTTCCGAAGGTCGCCACAATCAAGCGACTCATTGAGCGACTCGCCCGCTGGAAGATTAACGAACTGCAATTGTACGTCGAGAACGTCTTTACCTTCGCTTCCCATCCCGCCATCGGACGAGGCTACAGCCCGCTGACGCCAGCCGACATCCTCGCCATCCAGGAACATTGCAAAGCCCACCACATCCGCCTGGTCGGGTCGCTGTCGAGTTTCGGGCACATGGAAAAGATTCTCGCCCTGCCGGAGTATCGCAGTCTGGGCGAACTGCCGGGCCACAACGGCCACCCCGGTGGGACGACGCTGTGTCCGGGCGATCCCGGTTCAATCAAACTGCTGCGCGATATGTACGACGAGTTCCTCCCGCTCTTCGAGGCGACTGACTTCAACGTCTGCTGCGACGAGCCGTGGGAACTCGGTAAAGGCAGAAGCCGG
>DAOVLV010000236.1 GCA_030631085.1 Planctomycetales bacterium
AGGATAAGCCTTTGGGGGGTGCTTCCCTCGGCGAGCGAGTAGTCTTTGGGTTCATCGCACCTCATCCATATCCACTCGAGGACCTCTTTCCCCCCCGGCCTCAAGACCACCGAAGTAAAGACCCTGGATGTTGTATTGGGTTTCCGAGGAGCAATCCTGACGATTTGCCGGTCACCGTCGTAGATTCGACCTTTTTTGAAAGAGAATTCTGGTTTGTGGGTTTTTCCCATCGCTGTAAAGGCTCCTTGAGCAATAACGACAACAAAAACGGTCGCGATTCGGAGATTTCTCATGGAGATTCCTGTAACATCTTGAATGTGATTCGTCAAGACCCTTGCCGCCAGGCGCTACCGCTGTTCAGGAATCTTCCTCTTCAAACCCTTCGATAGGCGGGGCGTCTTCGGGTTTGAGTCGTCGGCCCGCTTCGGTCCAGGCGTCTTCGTATTTGGTGGGCTTGAACTGTTCGGGCGGGTGCTTGAGTCGGCCGGCGGCGTGGTGGGCGATAATACCTACCAGCAGGATAAGTGAGAAGGCCAGCACGCCCATAGTCAGATATGCCAGGCCCAGAAGGTAATCGCGCTGCTCCTGTTCCTGCTGGGCCGCCGTCAGCACCAGATACAACACGCTGGCCAGCACCGTGATCCATATCACCATAGCGATTACCAGGATCGCGAAGTTCGTCGCTCGCGTGTAATGCGTGGAGATTTTCACCATGGCGTCTTTTCCCGCGGATCGTATGGGTCGGACCGGCTGAATTCGTCCAGCAGACCCAGGCCCTTTTCGGAGATTTTATTAGGCAGGACGATTTTGATTACGGCGTACTGGTCGCCGCGGTTGCCGGTCTTCGGGTCGGCGACGCCTTTTCCTCGCAGGCGCAGGCGTGTCCTGCCGGCTGTACCGGGCGGAATCTTCACAACAGCGTCCCCGTCAATTGTCGGGACGGTAACTTTCGCCCCCAGAGCCGCCTCTGTAATACTGACGGGAAGGTCGAGGTAAATATCGGCCCCGTCCCTGCGGAAGTAAGGATGGTCGCGGATGTGTGTAATGATGTACAAGTCGCCCGGGTCGGCTTTACCTCGGAGGCGAATCCTGCTGCCTTCGCGGACGCCCGGAGGGATCTTGACGTTGATTTTTTCAGTTTTTCCGTCGGGTCGGCGTAGTTGCAGCGCTGTCGTGCAGCCTTTGACGGCCTGCATGAATTCCAGCGTAATGTGTGATTCGGCGACCGGTGCGGGGGTTTGGGATGCTCTTGAAGATCGCTTAGGCTTGCGCCGGGACCTCCCGCGCAGCGACGAGAGCAGTTCCTCAAGACTCATTCCGCTGAACGGACTGGTCGAAAAAAGGTCCTCGAAGTTAAATCCCGCCCCGCCACCGGGCCGGTTCTGCGTATAAACCTTCGTCCAGCCGGGGGCGCCCTGACCGAAACCGGACGCTCCCGGACCGGCGTGGCCGAACTGGTCGTACACCTTACGCTTTTCCGGGTCTGAAAGGACTTCGTATGCGGCGGTGGCTTCCTTGAACTTCTCGTCGGCGTCGGGCGATTTGTTCACGTCGGGGTGGTATTCACGCGCCAGCCTGCGGTAAGCAGATTTTATCTGCCTGGCCGAGACGGAACGATCCACGCCCAGTATCTCGTAGTAATCTCGTTGATCCATTTCGCTCTCAATTATAGACAAGCCGGTCGGCGACGGCAACCAGCCCGTTTGTCCCGAATCGGAGGCGGAAAAAATTTTAAAAATTGTTTCTTGCCATACCCGCCCCGGCTGGTGGTATAATTATCATAATCATATATGGTTTTCATATCTTTCATTGGCTGAGCATGGAGGTTAGCCGTAGGTTAAGTACACGGAAGGTTGGTCCGGAGGGACCGACATGTTAGTAAGAGAGGAGTGGCCTATCCGAGGCTGTCGCCCCGGTAGGTGTGGCGTGCCTGAAGAAGGCGTCGAAGAGGCCCAGTCTGTGCGTATGGCCAACGTGGAGATATACGCCAAACGGGCCAAGGCCGGACTGCCTATCTTCAGAGATGCCGGCGGGTCTCCACCCGCTCTGAGCGGTGGGAAATCCGGTTCCGTTGCCGTGTAGCGCCGAAAAGCGCGAGACGAGAACGCGGCACGTGGGGGATGTCCTGCGCTCGACCCGTCTGGCTCGCGGGTTGGCCGGTTTTTCTAATCCCCTTCTTTTCCTTTTTATTTCATATTGAAATTCCTACACTGCACCCACTACTCGGCAGACTGCAGGGGCGTCATGACAGAACAGCGAAAGACCAAGACCTGTGCAATGTGCTTCGAGGAAATCGACGAACGCGCCAGGAAGTGTCCGCACTGCCGACACCCACAGGCCGGGATGTCCGCCTGGCTGTCCCGTAATCCGGCCGCCATACTATTGATTGCGTTGATTGGCTTGCTGCTCTTTCTCGGCGGCTTGGAATTGTGGGGCCACTTCGTTGCATCTCGGCTTGTTCCAACCAGCCCGGATAACCTTCGGACATTCAATGGCGAGGTGAAGGTTGTTTCCTCGAAGATGGTCTTCGGAAAAGCCAAAGAAGGTACGGTCGTCTGCGTAATCGGAAGAATAAAAAACGAAAGTGAAATCGCCTGGAAGGACCTGCAGATTGAGGCTCAGTTCTTCGATCAAGCGGGGAAGTTGATCGATGTTGCCATAGATCCAAAGTACTACTTCGCATCAGAGATTCTTCCCCATGGCGAAGGCGCATTTAAGGTAAGGGCTGTCGCTGATTTTCCAAAGGAGACATACGCCTCCTATAAGATTAATGTTCGATCCGCGACAGACGCAAAGAAGTTTCCATAGCGGGCTTCAGGGGTTGTATCGTGAAGGAACAGGGGCAGACAAAAACCTGTAGAATATGCTATGAGGAAATTGACAGGCGCGCCAAGGCGTGTCGGTATTGCTCCAGTCCCCAAGCCGGACTGGCCTCATGGCTCGTTCGTCATTCTTCAATTATATCTTCGATTCCGCTCCTGGTCATAATCGCCACTGTGATAATGATGGGAATCCTTTTGCCCAGGTTTGGGCGAGGGGAGGACTTTGCTCCGTATCGTCAGCAGGTGAGGGTCGTTTCGTCAGCGATGCATTTCGAGGAAACGGAGGATGGGCCGGTTGTTTGGGTGGTCGGCAAGATACGGAACGACAGTGAGATTGACTGGAGGGAAATCCAGTTTGAAGTTCAGTTCATGAATGAGGCGGGAGAGTTGATTGATGTTGAAAGACGTGTACAATCATTTCACGAATCCAGGGTCCTTCCCCGAAGCGAAGCGGGTTTTAAGATAAAGGCGGCCCGGGAGTTTTCTAAGGAGAAATACGCTTCGCAGAAAGTCTTCATCAGATATGCAAAAGACGCCGGAAGTTCATGGTGATCGTTGCAAGCGCCCGTAGCTCAATTGGACAGAGCATCGGTCTTCGGAACCGAGGGTTACAGGTTCGAGTCCTGTCGGGCGTGTTAGTGTTTACAAGGGTTTACGTTCACTCCGTGGCTCACTCCGCTCATTTTGGTACAGTTTTTGGTACAGTTGAAAGCGGAATCGATTTAACAAGATGGCCCCGCTGTGATAAAGGGGCCGGTGTTTGACGTGGGATTCCGGAACGTCGAGGCATCAACGCTGTGAGCCTGCTGGTTGCGGTTGAGACGAGATCATCTGTTCATGGTAATGCTTCAGCACCTGTAGATAATGCTCTCGTTCGACATGTTCGCTGTGTCCAAGCCAGGCGGCGCTTACGAACGCAGGTAACAGGCCAGCCCAATCAGTGGCGCAGTTCCTTCGAAGGACTTGGTAGCACTCGGGCCAGGGCTCTAGCCCGGTTCGTCTGATGATGGCGTGCATGTTACGCACTAGGTTGTTACGGCTGACCATCTTCTTCGGCACAACAAGCGGTTCGCCTTCGGAGGCTTCATCGAAGGCATTGAGAAGTATATGCTGCAACCTCTCAACCATCGGGACGACCCGTCCGGTCCCTGTCTTGCTAGAGATGACATCGATGGTTCTCTCTCCCCAGTCAACGGCCGCCCATTCGAGGCTAAGCGCCTCGCCACGGCGGAGGCCCGCGAGCCGGCACAGCCCGATCAGGGACCGCCACCCGACGTTCGGGCAGACCCCCAACAGGGACTCTATCTCATCAAGGCTCACGTATCGCCAGTTCTTGTCCTTCTTCCGAGGTGTTTTCCGCAGGCGATCAAAGGGATTAAACGGAATCAAATCCTGCCTGACGGCTTCGTTGAAGATCGTGCACACTCGAACGACGTGGTTGTAGACCGTTCGTTCTGCCAACTTCTTCGCCGGGTCGAATGCTAGTCTGCATTCCTCGAGCTCCCC
>DAOVLV010000135.1 GCA_030631085.1 Planctomycetales bacterium
CGGTTTTCAGGTCGGCAGTGAAAATGCCGGATATTTTCCAGAACTCCTCCGGCATGAATGCCTCGATCGCCCGCTCGCGCTCGACGATAAGACGAACGGCGACGGTCTGGACGCGACCGGCCGACAGGCCTCGGGCGACTTTCTTCCACAGGAGCGGGCTGACCTTATATCCGACGATCCGGTCGAGTATCCGACGGGCCTGCTGGGCATCGACCTTGTTCATGTCCAGTTCGTGCGGGTCGGCGAAGGCTGCCTGGATTGCCGACTTGGTTATCTCGTTGAAAACGACGCGCCTGAGGCGGTCTTTGGGAATCTTCAGCGCTTCGGCCAGGTGCCATGCGATTGCTTCGCCTTCGCGGTCGAGGTCGGTCGCCAGGAATACTTCGGGCGCGGTCTTGCTGATTTTTTTCAGTTCGGACAGTACCTTTTTTCGCCCTGTCAGCGGTTCATAGGTCGGCGTGAAATCGCCTTCCAGATCAACGCCGATGTCCTTTGTCGGAAGGTCGCGGACATGTCCCATCGAGGCTTTGACTATGAAATCGGGGCCGAGGTAGCGGTTTATCGTCTTGGCCTTGGCGGGCGACTCGACGATGACCAGTTTTTTTCCGCTCACGCTACCGGAGGATTTACCGGCAGGGGATTTCCCTCGCGCGGAGGTTTTCCGCTTGGCCCGCGAAGGGGTCTTGGTCGGTGAACCGGTTTTTACGGCTGCGGTATTCATCTGCAACGCCTTTTCGGTCAGTCTGGTATGGCGACTGAAGGAAAAAATTGTGCGTAATACTTGGCGCGAGCGTCGGGTTTGTCAAGTGTTTGCTTCGGACGTGGCAGGCGTTGGTCCGCTACCATGCCGAAAGCGGCTTGTTTAAGGCAGGGCTTTCCGTATCAGGCAGAAGAGGTTCGTGGATTCAAATTTTCGGAAGTCGGCGTTGACAATGCGTCTGTGAATTTGTAACAGGGACGGCGAGAAGCATAACATACTGCCCAGCATACCCAGCGGTCGCGCGAACAGTCCCGATCCATCGAACAGTTCAACCCGGAAACCGTATTTCCCCAGAAGTGATCGCATTTTTCTTCGGGAGAAATGCTCGTGCCATTGCTTCCTGGCGGAGATGTCGCCGACAAGTCCGTCAGGGTTAGACACGTAGCGGTGTTCGTATTCCTGACGGGAGTGCTTGCGACAGTAATGCCACCGGTGCAATCGGGGAAAGCGAAACTTGAGATTACCCATGTCCAAAAAACTGAAAATGTGCCTGCCTGGAACGGTAACGATCAAAACACCATCGTCGGACAACACCCGTCGCAGTTCCACCAGCAGATCGACCTGATCATAAACGTGTTCGAGCACGTCCAACAGCGTAATCGAGGTAAAATATTTGTCTTCAAACGGTAGGGCAGAAGATTCGGGCAAATGCCTTATGTCCAGATGAGGGTACAACTGATGTGCCTTTTCGACGGCCTGGCTGGAAACGTCCACGCCGACCAGCCGGTCGATACCCTTACCGATCAGCGATTGCAGGAAGGTTCCGTCGTAACAACCGAAGTCCAGATGCGCCCGACCGCCGGGACAGATGTGCTCCCAGGCGAAGCTGTAACGATCGAGGACGTGAAGGTTTTCCGAACTGACGTGAGGATTTTCTGAACTGATTTGTGTATGCATCAGGCCATCTCCGTCATCTGCAACGCCTTTTCGGTCAGTCTGGCGGGGCGATTAGAGGAAAAAATCGCACGTAATACTTGGCGCGAGCGTCGGGTTTGTCAAGTGTTTGCTTCAGACGAGGCGGGCGTTGGTCCGCTACCATGCCGAAAGCGGCGGACTTTTCTTCCCTGATGGAGCCTTTGGCGGCGGTGGTCTGACGCGGTACAGAACGCCGGTGGGTTTGGCGTCCACGTAAGGCAGCAGGGACTTTGGGCAGTAGCCGGGGACGTTGGAGACGACGTAGAGCGGGCGATTTCCAACAACCAGGAAAAACGCCTCGACGTTTTCGTCGGCGTTTGGGATCGGCCAGGATTCGTGCCCGCCCAGGTCCAGGAGTATTACGTCTTCTCGCAATCGGTATATCCGCTGTGCGGCGATCAGGGCATGGTACGGGGTCGATGCCGCCACGATAACGGCATCAGGCTCAACGTCGTCAAGGGCGGCGCGGACGAACTTTTCGGCGGACCGCTCGTTATGCTTCCAGGGGACAAACCAATAGCGTAACTCATCACGATACGGTAAGCGGCGTTTTCTTTGGACGTCCATTCCGGAAACGCGGGCGCAGGTCGGTGCGGATGAATAAATCACCGGCATCAGGCAGACAGAAACAATACATGCCGCGACCGCAATGATACGTAAGCGGCGCGAAACCTCGACCAGAACCGCTACGCCGACGGACGCACCAACCGCCAACATCACCAGGCTCGGCAGCAAAAAGGTGAACTGGTCCGGTACGGGATACCGAATGAAGAACAGTATTTCGATAAGGGTGATCGCCCCGATAGCGCCCGCAAGGGCGTTTCCAAGCCGTCGGCGCATTCGGAACCATCCAATAATTGCGAGCGGCACCAGGAAATTAAGGAAGTTCATACCCGACAAGACGGCATTGGCCTTGAAGTTCCCGGAAGCCCCTGCGACGTTGAGCACCTGTTCGGAGTAATTTCCAAACAGCGCCGAGTGTATTGCCGCCATCGCGTCGCCGCCGCTGATGGCCAGGTTGACCGTCATGGCGATATACAACCCCGCCCCGAAAAGGTACGCCGCAGCAGCAACAACCAGCGACCGTGCCGGCAAACACTTGTGAGAGACCAGCACTATCGCCACGACCATGTACACCGGTAGCGGAAGCAGGGCGAAGTTGTGGACACAAAGCCCCAACCCGCTGACAAAGGCCAATCCGGAAAGTTTTCCCCACGTGGGTTTGCGGATAAGCGCCGCCAGCAGCCATAGTTCTGCTGTCAAACCGGCGACCGACCAAGTGTACACTTCGGCGACGGTCGCCAACCACCAGGACGTATGCGCGACGGCCAACATAGCGGCAATGAGAACGCCGACCAATCGCCGACCTGTGATGATGGTGCAAACGGCGGCGAGGTTCGCCAAGGCCACGGCCATACCAACACCACTGAAAAAGTTCATCCTTATCGGTAGTTCGCCGATGGGAACGAGTTTTATACCCCGGCAGGCGATTATATAAAGCGGATGCGACAGCGCCAGTCCCAACCGACCTGTCATATCAAAGTCGGATACGCGAAACTGAAACATCCCGCTGTCCTGCCAACTCACGCCCCGCTGACAGGTCAACCCGTACAGTAATATCCCGCCTAACATAACCGCCGGGTAAAGCCATTTTATTGATGGTAACGGATTGGCGAGTCGATATGGCTGTTGTGGCGACGCTTGCATAAACAGTAAGATACTATAACGTCAACAAAAGAGGTAATTGTTAAATTGGAACGAGACGCGAAAAGAGCGAAAGGCGGTCCGGCGGCGCTGGTAGAGGCGATGAGGATACCGCACTGGACGAAAAACATCTTCGTCCTTGCGGCGCTACCGTTCGGTGGTAAGTGGGCAGAACCGTCCGCCTGGGCAATGGCGATAGGCGCTTTGGCGACCTTTTGCCTGCTGAGCAGTGCGATTTACCTGATAAACGATATTGCCGACCGCAAATCCGACCGCGCCCATCCGGTCAAGAAGGACAGACCTGTCGCATCGGGGCGATTGTCTCCGGTTTCTGCGGCTGTGGCGGCGGCGGTGCTTCTGGCCTGCGGAGCGGGACTCGTCGCGTACCTGTCCTGCAAATTATATCGGACCGAGATGCCACTGGCGGGGATGGGACTTGCGGTCTGGGCGGGGGCGTATGTGCTGATTAACCTCGCGTACAACCTCGGACTGAAGAGCAGGCCTATACTTGACGTTATTATCGTGGCGATGGGATTCGTGCTTCGCGCCATGGCCGGAGCGGCTGCCATTGCCGTGGTCATCAGTCCCTGGATGGTGGTTTGCACGTTCATGCTGTGTTTGTTTATCGCCCTGGCCAAGCGACGCAGTGAGATTATCGCCCTTGGGGACTCCGCAGGGGATACCCGTCGGGTTCATGGATTTTACACATTGGTTAATCTCGACCACATGTTGTCTGTTTCGGCGGGACTGGCGATTCTGACCTACAGCCTCTACTGTCTTGCGCCCAGAACCGTCGAGCACGTCGGGTCGGCACATCTGATCTGGACTATTCCGCTGGTGGTTTATGGAATGTTCCGCTACTACTGCCTGACGCTGACGGACGACGGGGACGACCCTGTGTGGGTGCTGCTGCGTGATAAGGTTCTCTGGATGGTCGGAGCGGTCTGGATCGGATGCGTGATTGTGGTTTTGCGATGGGGCGCGAGCGACGCCATCAGGGGGTTACTACAGTGAAAAGGTACCTGGTTACAGGCGGGGCGGGGTTCCTGGGGATTAATCTCATTCGCTACCTGCTGGAGAGGGATTGCGAGGTTACTTCGCTCGATGTAGCCGAGTTCGACTATCCCGATGTCAGGGACAGGGTCCAGGTGGTAACCGGAGACATCCGTAACCCGGAAAAATTAACCGAGGCAACCGAGAACGCCGACATCGTTGTTCACTGCGCCGCCGCCTTGCCACTGTACAAAAAAGAAGACATATTTTCCATTGACGTTGACGGAACAAAAAACGTGCTCAATGCCGCAAACTCCGCAAACGTCACACGAATGATCCATATTTCCTCAACCGCCGTCTATGGTATCCCCGACCATCACCCCCTTTATGAAGACGACAAACTTTACGGCGTCGGGCCTTACGGGGAAGCGAAAATCCAGGCAGAAGAAGCCTGCCTGGAGTCTCGCGACAAGGGTATGTGCATACCGATTATCAGGCCCAAATCATTCGTCGGACCGGAGCGGCTTGGAGTTTTCGCCCTCCTGTACGACTGGGCGAAAGACGGGCGAGGCTTTCCGATGATAGGCAGCGGCCTCAACAGGTATCAACTCCTCGACGTTGAAGACCTCTGCGAGGCGATCTACCTGACGGCTACGCTTGAGAAGAACCTCGCCAACGACACTTTCAATATAGGCGCCAAAGACTTCAAGACTATGAAAGAGGACTTCCAAGCCGTTCTGGATTACGCCGGTTTCGGTAAAAAGATCAAAACATTCCCAGCCGGTCCTGTTATCTGGACGCTGCGGATTCTGGAATTCATGAGGTTGTCGCCGTTGTACAAATGGGTTTATGAAACCGCCCGCGAGGACTCCTTTGTTTCGATTGAAAAGGCCCAGAGTGTGCTCGGTTTTACTCCGAGGTATTCCAATCAGGACGCCCTGATTCGCAATTACCGATGGTACCTGGATCACATTGACCAGTTCGCCGGTTCATCGGGCATTTCCCATCGGGTGCCCTGGAAGCAGGGAATACTCGGACTGGTGAAACACCTCTTTTGAAGCAACCGGTCATTTGCTCAAAGACTCATAAACTTTTCCCGCTTCGCGGATCAGCGACGTTCTGTTGGAGTTTCATCGATCTCATCGCAGGCTCGAAATTACCTTTAAACCAAACCTGGACGGTTCCATATTTTACGGCAGGAAGGTGTATCTATTCGTCGCTTCCGGCTTCCAGGCGGGCGCGGGCGGTGTGAATCGCCTGGTGCAATTTCTTACGCAGAAGGTCTCGCGGAGGAAGTTCGGTCATATAGGCGGCGACACGGATACCGCTGCGACTTAGTTGCAGCAACTCGACATGTTCGTTGGATTTACCGGCACAGAGGATCAGGCCCAGTGGCGACTCCTCGCCCGGCTCGCGCTCGTTCTTGTCCAGCCAGCGGAGGTAAAGTTCCATCTGCCCCTTGTCGGCGGCCTGGAAGCGTCCTAGTTTCAGGTCGATTGCCACCAGACGCCGCAACTTTCGGTGGAAAAACAGCAAGTCGATATAGTAATC
>DAOVLV010000226.1 GCA_030631085.1 Planctomycetales bacterium
AAAAACGTATCGCGGATCATATTCAATACCGTGTTTTTCCAACAAGGCAACCAATTCATCCTCAAACGTCAACTTCCTGTGATGCTCCTGCTGATTCTCAATATAACGCACCACCTTCGGCGCGACAGATTTACTCACCGAAAACGCGCTGTATCCCTCCTGCCAGGCAAACTCTTTTTGTTCACCGAACGTGTCGTGAATCCAGCCGGAGGAAAGCGACTTTATATCACGGATATGATCGGAGACCGCCATTTTGGGGGGAAAGATACCAAGCAGATGGACATGGTCTTCCGGCCCGTTCATAGCCAGTAGTTTTCCGCTTCGCTTCCTGATGATTCCGCCGATAAACTCGACCAGGCGCGGGGAAGTATCCGAGTTAATTAATGGTTGGCGCTGCTTCGTCGAGAATATGACGTGGTACATCAGATTTGTGTACGTATGTCCCATCTTCGCCTCACGACCGCCCCTACGGGGCTATTCCTGTTAGTCTGCCCTCTTTCCCAGGGCTTCCGCCCTGGGCTAAAAACGACCGCCGCTCCGCGGCTAATGCCCGTGGCGGCTAATCGGGGCTAAAATTCGGAGATGTGGGCGTCCATCCATGATCTCGTGGATCGGCAGTTCTGCCTGCGCTATGTGTTTGCTCGATCCTGTACCAGCATTTCCCGGTGTGCGTATCCACCAAATAGAAGTATATGTTACCGCCTTTACCGCCGGATCCGGAAACAATCTGATACCGCCCGTTTTGCATCGAAAGGCGTTTCTCATAATCCTGAACCCGCGCCTCCAAATCAGGCGGCGGCTCCCGAAGAAACACTCCGAGGATAACGCATCCCATAATAATCGCTACGGCAATAATCAAAGCCGAACCCTTGTTCATTTTCTATTCCTTTACCTGACTTACCAGATACAGTACGGCCATGCGCGTGGCCAGGCCGTTGGTTACCTGCTGGAGGATGCAGTTGTTAGGCCCGTCGGCTACTTCGGAAGTGATCTCCACGCCGCGATTCATCGGACCCGGGTGCATTATCAGCACGTCCTTCCGGCAGCGTGCCATGCGCTCGGTGTTCAGGCCGTAAAGCCGGCTGTACTCGCGGACCGAGGGGAACAGGCCGCTGCCGAACCGCTCGAACTGTATCCGCAGCATGTTTATCACGTCCACCTCGGCCAGCACGTCGTCGAGGCTATGGGATATTTCGCAACCCATAGCGGTAATCGCAGCCGGTACGAGCGTCGGCGGCCCGACCACTACGACCTCAGCGCCGAGTTTCCGCAGCCCTATGATATTGCTCCGCGCGACGCGCGAATGCGCGATGTCGCCGACAATCGCCACCCGAAGACCGGAAAGCCCCCCAAGCCGCCGGCGAATCGTGAATATGTCCAGCAGGGCCTGTGTGGGATGCTCGTGCGAGCCGTCGCCTGCGTTGATTATCGAGGCGGAAACCTTGTTCGCCAGCATGTGCGGCGCGCCGCTCTGGCCATGGCGTATGACGAAAATATCGACGCCCATCGCCTCGACGTTCCGAACCGTATCGAGCGTCGTCTCGCCCTTGGTAACCGAGGAACCTTTGGAAGTAAGCAGCACGGTGTCGGCTGACAGGCGTGAAGCCGCCAACTCGAAACTCATCCTTGTCCGCGTGCTGTCCTCGAAGAACAACAGCCCGACCACCTTTCCGCGAAGTGCGGGAACCTTCTTTATCGATCGCGTCGAAACCTCGCGGAAACTCTCAGCCGTGTCGAGAATGTATGTGATTTCCTCGGCAGACAGTTCATCGAGTCCGACGAGGTGTTTTCGTTTCCAGATAAATTCACCTGCGGTCCTGGTCATTTTTTCGTTCGCTTTTTCTTTTTGGCGTTCGGTTCGGCGAGGAATGCGCCTTCGTCGCCGTCGTTTTCTTTCAGGTGCAGCCTGACGCTGGCGTTGGTCGGCGCTTTTACCGTTGCGCCGACGAAATCGGCTGCGATTGGCAGTTCCCGTCCGCCTCGGTCGATAAGGACAGCCAGTCGTATCGCCTTAGGCCTGCCGAAATCTACCAGCGCGTCCATGGCTGCACGCACGCTCCTGCCGGTGTGGAGCACGTCATCGACCAGCAGCACAATTTTCCCGTCCAGGTCGAAATTTATTTCGGTGGCGCGGATCAGCGGTATGCCCTTTCGCATCGAAAGGTCGTCGCGATAGAAAGTTATGTCGAGTACGCCGTAATCGATGGACTTGTCTCTCTTGGCCTGCAGGCGTTCGACTATTCGTCGAGCCAATGTCTCTCCGCGTGTGCGGATACCGATAACGGCAAGGGATTGTTCCTGGTTTAAATGGGATTCGACTTGCCTGTACAGGCGGTTGAGTGCGTTCTCGACCTGTCGAGCGGTTAGCAGCCTTTTCATACGTCGTGTGCCCTTTCCAGACCGAAATTAAACCATAACGACACACTACCCGAAATACAAGAAAAGAAAAGGGGACGGGAGTTTTTTCTTTCATCGGTCCGGCGCGATAAATTCGCCCGGGCGGGGCTTTTGATGGTCGCTCCTCGCTTTTGAACGCACCAGAAGCACCCCGCCGGCGACGATAACGACCCCGCCGAGCAACTGTATCAGCGTCATCTTTTCGCCCAGGAATATCCACGCTCCTATATATGTAACGAAGGGCGTAGCCATGAGCATTCCGGTTGAGATCACAGGACCCAGACCATGGATACCGCGATAATACAGCATATGCGAGAACACCATCCCAATCACCGCCGATGCCGCCAACAGAACCAGAATCTTCAGCGTCTCGTCCCCCAGCCCGCCCAATTCGCGCCATTGACCAAAGACGAACATCAACACCAGCAACACCCCTGCCGTGTAAATGCTTATGACACCGAAACTCAAACGCAGTGAGTATCCGCCTAAATATCTACGGACGCTGACGGCGTACGCTCCCCAGAATAACGATGTAGCCACAAGTATCCACATGCCCGCCAGGGACGATTGCTCGGCGGAGAGCAACTTCTGAATGAACAATATCACGATTCCCCCGATGCACACGGCAGCGCCTATGAAGAAGATCGGCCTCTTCGCCAGGAGGCGTTCGGACGGTATCAGCAAAAAGCCGAACAGGATCGTAAAGAGAAAGGACGACTTGGTAACAAAAGTCATCGTCGCAGCCTCGACCTTGTAGTATGGGCTTAGCGCCCACAAGACCTGCCCAACGACGTTTATGACCGCCGGTACCAGCGCCGCCAGCCAGATATTTTTCGAGCCGGAAGCGTGCTTCCTCGCTTCGGGTCGATGCCGCAATATCAGCACGAACGGAAGCATAATCATCGCCGCGATAGCGTATCGCACGGCATTGACCGTCCAGGCGTCGAGATACTCGGTAAAGAACCTCAGGAAGATCGACACCGACCCGTAGGTGAACACCGAACAGGCCATGCAGACCGTCGCTATCGTTGTATCTTTTTTTTCAGATAATCTCATCATCTGACAGAATGAACCACAAAGAGCACTTATCAATTTCCAATTGCCGATTGCCGATTGCCGATTGCCGATTGATCAGAGAATCTACCGCATATTTCTTTCAATTGGAAATTGACAATTGGAAATTGGAAATCTTATTTATTTCCGTGTCCTTTGTGGTTTAAGTTTTTTTCGGTTTGCCGTGGTCGAGAAAGAGCGTCGGTAGTGAGCGGGCGAGGCTGACGGGGCTGTAGAGGCATTCGACTTCGCCCCGGCAGTTGTACCAGCAGTCGCGGCACTTGTTGCCACGGGCGGCGGTGCGGAGGCGACGCTCGATCTTCCGGATGTCGTCGCGGTAGAGGTTTCCGACAGGCTGATGCCGCCGCTCGACACAGATGGCTACATCGCCGTTCTCGTCGATATTGAAAAACGCCCTCCCCGCCCGGCAGCCGGGGACGCCGCCATTAAGGAAAGTGTCGAATTTACCCAGGTAATGCGGGTTTGACAGGAAATTGCGATAGCGGCTTCGCAGGTCGAGCAGGCGCGGCGAGACCGCACCGTCGTTGTGGAAATAGGCAGCCGACCCTGTTTTTTCCTGCCCGTAAGGCTGGACCATAAAGTACGCGCCGCGCTCGGCTGCCATTGCCAGCAGCGGCTCGATCTGGTCGATGTTGTCGTCCATCAGCACGGCGATGACGTTGACCCGCTGCCATTTGTGCACGCGAGCGGCTGAAAACATCTCGACTGCCCGCCAGGCCTGCTCTGCCGCCCCGACCCTCCCTCGTCGCTCGTCGTGGCGGGAAGCGTCGGCGTAATCGATACTGACCGATGCGCCCCACAGGCCGGCCTGCACCAGGTCGCGGGCGAGGCTGACGGGGTTGTAGAGGCATTCGACCTCGCCCAGGCAGTTGTACCAGCAGTCGAGGAACTTGTTGCCACGGGCGGCGGTGCGGAGGCGGCGCTCGATCTTCCGGATGTCGTCGCGGTAGAGATTGCCGACGGGCT